>JAABTU010000123.1 GCA_011389715.1 Desulfotignum sp. | reverse complement strand
GAGTATCATTCCCCACACCGCCGGGCGCACCACCATCGGTATCAAGCATATCGGGGACCGGGTGAATATTGAAACCGACATGCTGGGAAAATATGTGAGAAAATTTTTAACGCAAACCACTGCCATGCATACCGGCACAGGAAAATCAGATATCAGTATGGCGCTGCTTGCAAAGAATGGATTTTTATAACCAAAGGACAGGATCAGATATGCCGCATTTACGCATTGAACAGGCAATTGAAAATATAAAAAAAGGCCGGATGGTCATCCTGGTGGATGATGAAGACAGAGAAAATGAAGGGGATCTCACCATGGCTGCTGAGGCGATTACCCCGGAGGCCATAAATTTCATGGCAAAATACGGCCGGGGGCTGATCTGTCTTTCCCTGGATTCCAGTATTGCAGACCGGCTGGACCTGCCCATGATGGTGGAAAACAACACCTCCCAGTTTGAAACCGGGTTCACCGTATCCATTGAGGCCAAAAAAGGGGTTACCACAGGGATCTCGGCAGCAGACCGGGCCACCACCATTTTAACGGCAGTGGCAGATGATACCACCCCGGCGGATATTGCCCGGCCAGGGCATATTTTTCCCTTGCGGGCCCGGGACGGCGGGGTGATGGTGCGGGTGGGCCAGACCGAAGGGTCTGTGGATCTTGCCCGGCTGGCAGGACTCAAGCCTGCCGGGGTGATCTGTGAAATCATGGATGAAGACGGCACCATGGCCCGGATGCCATCTCTGGAGAAATTTGCCAAAAAACACGGCATCGGCATCTGTACGGTGGCGGATCTGGTGAAGTACCGCCTGAAGACGGAAAGTTTTGTGAAAAAAGCGGCCCAGACCGTGATTCCCACAAAAGTGGGCGGGGAATTTAAGATCATTGCCTATGAAAATGACCTGGACAGCCTCACCCACATCGCCCTGGTCAAAGGGGAAATCGATCCGGATAAAGCCATTCTGGTGCGGGTGCATTCCGAATGCATGACCGGGGATATCTTTTCATCCCAGCGGTGCGACTGCCAGGACCAGCTGCACCGGGCCATGGCAATGATGGCAGAAGAGGGCAGCGGGGTACTTTTGTATCTGCGCCAGGAAGGCCGGGGTATCGGCCTGGTGAACAAGCTCAAGGCCTATGAATACCAGCGCCAGGGACTGGATACTGTGGAGGCCAATGAAAAACTCGGGTTTGCCGCAGATATGCGCGACTATGGGGTCGGTGCCCAGATGCTGGTGGACCTGGGGGTGAAAAAGATGCGGCTTTTGACCAACAATCCCAAAAAAATGGTGGGCCTGGAAGGGTATGGTCTGTCCGTGGAAGAACAGATTCCCATTGAAGTGACCCCCAACTGCTACAACCAGGGCTACCTGAAATGCAAACAGGCCAAAATGGGCCACCTGCTCCACATGGACAAACACTGCTAACGTTTAGGATGAAGGAAAAAAATCATGCCACAGATTATCGATGCAAAACTGACCGCCCAGGGAAAAAAATTCGGCATTATCGTGTCCCGGTTCAATGATTTTATCACGGCAAAGCTGGTGGACGGTGCCATGGATGCACTGGTCCGCAGTGGTGCCAAAGACCAGGATATTGTTATTGTCAAAGTGCCCGGCGCTTTTGAAATACCGCTGGCAGCCCGGATAATGGCCTCTCAAAAAAAATATGATGCCATTATCTGCTTGGGCGCGGTAATCAGGGGGGCCACCTCCCATTATGACTATGTGTGTGCCGAGGTATCCAAGGGCATTGCCAGCGTGAGCCTGGATACCGGGGTACCGATCATGTTCGGCATTTTGACCACGGAAACCATTGAACAGGCAATTGAACGGGCCGGTAGCAAGGCCGGTAACAAGGGATTCGAGGTGGCCATGGGGGCCATTGAAATGGCCAATCTGGGAGAAATCCTCGGGAATATGGCATAATTCATGGGTGACCGCAGACAATCCAGAGAAATGGCGCTCCAGGCCCTGTTTTTTGTGGACATGAACCCGTCCAAAGATTTTCAGGCAGATCTGGATGCTTTCTGCCGGGAAAATGAAACCCTGCTCACACCAACGGTAAGACCGTTCTTTTTGGATCTGGTGCAGGGGGTCCACGAAAATTTTCAGGAGATTGACCAGCTGCTTAAAGCCTATTCCAGGAAATGGAAAATTTCCAGAATGCCAGGGGTTGACCGCAATATCATGCGCATTGCCACCTATGAGCTGCTCAAACATCTGGATATTCCCCCTTCGGTCACCATAAACGAGGCAGTGGATATCGCAAAAAAATACGGATCCCGGGAATCTGGTCCGTTTATCAATGGTATTTTAGACCAGATCCGCCTGTCCCTTGACCGGTAAATCTGTCCCGGATACACGTCACTGTAACCACACAAAATGCAATACCACAAGGAGGGTGTTTTGATTATAAAAAAATTGTCAGTCGGTCCCATCATGGCAAACTGTTTTATCTTAGGGTGTGAACAAACCAAAGAAGCCGTGGTGATAGATCCGGGGGATGATGCCGACCGGATACTCATGGAACTGGCCAAAGCAGAACTGAAAGTGAAATACCTGATCGATACCCATGGCCATTTTGACCATGTGGGGGCCAATAAGCGCATGAAAGAAGTGACCGGCGCCACCCTTGCCATTCATCCGGATGATGCATCCATGCTGTCTCAGTTGTCCAGATCAGCCGCGTCATTCGGTCTGGCTGCCGAGAACTCCCCGGAGCCGGATATGCTGCTCAATGACGGAGACAAGGTGACTTTCGGCAGCATCACCCTTACTGTCATCCATACCCCGGGCCATTCCAGGGGCGGCATCTGCCTTTACACAGAGGGCCATCTGTTTGCAGGCGATACCCTGTTTGCCGGCTCCATCGGCAGGACAGATCTGCCCGGCGGGGATTATGATACCCTGATTGCCAGCATCAAGGAAAAACTGCTGCACCTGCCGGATGATACCACCGTCTATACCGGACACGGTCCGGAAACCACTTTGCTGAATGAAAAACAGATGAATCCTTTTCTGAGATGAACCAGTGGGTGACACATCTGCCCAAGGTGGTTTCTGTCTGGCAGGAAGAGATTGTCCTGCCTGTGTCACTTGGGCAGTTTGCTGCCCGGTTCAGCCTTCTGCCGGGCACGGTGATGCTTTTGTCCGGCGCAGACCTGGATGCATCCCAATACCATATTCTGGGGATACTTCCCTGGCTTTCCATAAAAGGGGCTGGTAAAAAATTTGTCATTGCCTGCCAGGAAAACACCCGGGTCCTGGATGCAGATCCCTTTGTGTGTCTGCAGACCCTGCTGGACCACTGTCACCTGAAAAATGCTGATTATCTGCCGCCCATGGCAGCCGGTCTTATGGGGTATTTTGCCTACGATCTCAAGGATCAAATCGAAGACCTGCCCCAGACCTGTATGGGAACCGGTCTGCCTGATATCTGCGTCTATGCCCCGTCCATGATCCTGGTACAGCATCGGACCACAGAAAAGACCACCCTTTTTGTTCCCATTCTGGAAAACACCGGCTCCGGGGAGACCCCGCAGGCCTATGTCCTTCGCATGAAAAAAAAATTATGGGATGACACCCTGGCAGCGGATACAGACACAGGGTTCTGCATTGATGCCAGGGGGCTTGTTTCCGGGTTTACAAAAGATGCATACCTGGATGCGGTAAAAAAAATCATCCAGTATCTTACGGCCGGAGATATCTACCAGGCCAACTTGTCCCAGCGGTTTGAAACCGGGTTTTCAGGCAATGCCTATGCTTTGTTTCTGGCATTGTTCCAGCGGAATCCAGCCCCGTTTTTTTCTTTTATCCAGGCAGGGGACCACCAGATTGTTTCCACCTCACCGGAACGGTTTATCAGGCAGACGGGGAACCAGGTGGAGACCCGGCCCATAAAAGGCACCATTGCCAGGGGAACCACACCAGAGGAAGATAAAAAAAACGGTGAGATACTTTCCAAAAGTACCAAGGATGATGCCGAACTGACCATGATCGTGGATCTCATGCGCAATGATCTGTCCAGGGTCACCACCCATGGATCTGTGCAGGTTGTGGAACACAAACGCCTGGAACCCTATGACAACGTATTTCATCTGGTGTCTGTCGTCCAGGGAGTGCTTGGGCCCGAAAAAACCGGGGTGGATATGCTGAAGGCCTGTTTTCCCGGAGGCTCCATCACCGGGTGTCCCAAGATCCGGGCCATGGAGATCATTGATGAACTGGAACCGGTCAAGCGCCATGTGTATACCGGCTCCATCGGGTATATCAGCTTTCATGACACCATGGACCTGTCCATTGCCATCCGCACGGCCACAATAAAAGAAAACCGGATTTTCTTTTCAGTAGGGGGCGGTATTGTGTATGATTCTGATCCCCTTCAGGAGTTTCAGGAAACCCTGGACAAGGGGCAGACCATCATGGAAACCCTGACCCGGGGGGCGGACGGCCATTGCGAAAAAGGACCCAGGGCCTGGGTAAACGGAAAAATCGTGGACCAGGACCAGGCCGTGGTACCGGCGGATATCCCGGGATTTCAATACGGGGCAGGGGTTTTTGAGACCATCCGGGTGGAAAAAGGCAGTCCTGTGCGGCTGAGCGCCCATATACAGCGCATGTACCGCTCCTGGCAGGCCCTGTTCGGCACGGATCCGCCGGATATCACATGGTCCAGGGTGGTGGATCTGCTGGTGAAAGAAAACCGCCTGCAAACCGGTACAGCAGCGGTTAAGATTATCATGGCAAAACCCGGATTCCTGGCCGCCTTTGCCAGGCCCTACCGCCACCGCCTGGCAATCCTGGGCAAAACCGGGCTGGATCTTGTGACCTACCCGTACCCCAGACACACGTCCCTGGCAGACCACAAGACATTGAATTACCTGTTTTATGACCAGGCAGGCCGATATGCAAAAGACAACCATGGTGATGAAGCCCTGATTGTGAATCCTGATCAGACTGTTTCGGAAACCAATACCTGCAATATCCTGATCATCCAGGGCAGACAGGTCATTGTGCCGGAATCGCCCCATGTACTGCCCGGGGTGACCCTGGAGGCGGTTGTTTCCGATTTGGAGCACCAGGGCTATGTGGCAGTATACAAACCCATCCATGCCCGTGACCTGGCATCCTTTCCCAATATCTTTTTAACCAATGCCCTCATGGGAATGGTGCGGGTGAACCACGTGGATGGAAAAAAGATTGGGGTCAGAAGTTAACTTCTGACCCCTAAGACAAGAAAAGAGATAAGTATGAATATATCAAAGATTAAGGCTGTGGTATTTGACTGTGACGGGGTGCTGTTTGATACAGCCCTTGCCAACCGCAAATTTTATGATGAGGTGCTGGCGCATTTTGACAGACCCTCTCTGACAGATGAGCAGTTTTCACAGGTGCACATGATGACGGTTGCCAATGCGGTGGCATATCTGTTTGCCGACAGCACCGACCATGATCCGGTGTTTCACTGCCTCAAGCAGATCGGATACCATAAATTCATTCCGTATATGAAAATGGAGGACGGGTTGGCAGCGCTTCTCACAGATCTCGCAGCCCATGGCTATATCCGGGCTGTTGCCACCAACCGCACCGACACCATGCAAAAAGTGCTCGAAGATTACAGCCTGGATGACAAATTTGAGATGGTGGTCACCGCTGCAGACGTTGACAACCCCAAACCCCATCCAGAGCAGCTGGAAAAAATCATGACCCGATTTTCCCTGCATCCGGACCAGGTGCTGTTTGTCGGGGACTCTATTTATGACCAGCAGGCTGCCCGGGCAGCAGGTACTTTTTTTGCCGCCTTTAAAAAGCCCGGCCTTGAAGCAGACATCCATGCCCGGGCCATGCAGGATATTTCACAGGTTTTACAGATAAATAAATAAAATTCTTGACAAATTTGCCAATCATCATTAAATCTTACAAGATTTTTATTATAGATTTTCAATAAATGTTGAAGCAACATTTATTAGGTTTGGGTTAATATATAAACTGTAAGGAGAATGCGTTATATGTCAAAATTAGTAGCCCCCCACGGTGGAAAAGGTCTGGTATGCTGCAAGCTTGAAGGTGCTGAGCTGGAAGCGGAACGTAAAAAAGCCCAGGGTCTGAAAAAGATCGAAATCTCTTCCCAGGTAAAAGGTGACCTGATCATGCTGGGAATCGGTGGATTCAGCCCGTTGAGCGGGTTTATGACCAAAGCGGACTGGAAAGGTGTATGTGAAGATTATCTGCTGGCTGATGGTACCTTCTGGCCGGTACCGGTGATGCTGGATGTCGCCAAGGAAGATGCCGCTGAGATCAAGGAAGGGGATGAAATCGCCCTGGAAAGAAACGGCGAGATCTTTGCCACCATGAAGGTGGAAGAAAAGTTTGAAATGGGTGAAGACGAGAAAAAATGGGAATGTGAAAATGTCTATAAGGGACACGGAGAAGAGTCTGCAGACGACGTGTTCTGGAAAGTGGCCATGGAAGACCACCCGGGCGTTCAGATGGTTATGGCCAGAAAAGAGTTCTGCCTGGCCGGCCCTGTAAAAGTGCTGTCCGAGGGAGAATTTCCGGAAAAATTCAAAGGAATTTACCTCACCCCTGCGGAAACCCGCGCCATTTTTGATGAAAGAGGCTGGGCCAACGTGGCTGCCATGCAGCTGAGAAACCCCATGCACAGATCCCATGAACACCTGTGCAAAATCGCCCTGGATGTGTGTGACGGTGTGTTGATCCATTCTCTTATCGGAAACCTGAAACCCGGTGACATTCCGGCGGAAGTCAGAATCAAATGTATCGACGCCCTGATCAAGGATTACTTTGTGCCTGACAATGTGCTCAATGCCGGTTATCCCCTTGATATGCGGTACGCCGGTCCCAGAGAGGCCCTTCTCCATGCCACCTTCCGCCAGAACTACGGGGTTAACAGAATGATCATCGGCCGTGACCATGCAGGTGTGGGTGACTTTTACACCCTGTTTGAGGCCCAGGAAATATTTGAGCAGATTCCCCAGCCCGTTGAAGATGCCAAACGTCTGCTGTGCGAACCGTTGAAGATTGACTGGACCTTCTACTGCTACAAGTGTGACGGCATGGCTTCCATGAAAACCTGCCCCCATACAAAAGAGGACCGGGTGATTCTGTCCGGAACCAAATTGCGCCACGCCCTTTCCAATAATGAAGAGGTGGTGGACCATTTCGGCCGTGACGAAGTACTGGTTCTCCTCAGAGAATACTATGCCGGCCTCACCGACAAGATTGAGGTAAAACTGCAGAGCCATGCAGAAGGCAGCAAGATGTAATCTGATTCAAGATTCTTTTGTGTTGTATTAATAAAAGGGCCCTGTTCCAGAAAATGGAACAGGGCCCTTTGTTATATGAAAGCCGGCAGCCGTCAGTATTCAGCTAACAGCTAACACGGGAAACCCGCAACCCATTTGTCCCTTCTCATTTTCTTGTTTTTTTAAAAGAAACTGAGGAGTAAGGCACTAAAGGCTAACAGCTAAAAGCTAAAAGCTAACACCAATTACTGCTGCTTAATCCAGGTGGCGATCTGAGCAGATAGATCCATTTTTGTTGTTTTCCGACCGTTCCAGTTTGAATGCCTCATTGAATATTTCCAGCAGTTTGACCAGCTGTTTGGCCATCATCACGCAATTGCCGGAGATGGCATAAAACAATATGCTTAGCCGTGTCTTGGAGGAATCATTGCGGATACGTTCAATCTGGTTGGCATTGAAATCATCCACCAGTTCCCGCAGGTAATGGAACTGCTCCACGATTTCCTGGCAGTCCACGATCTGTTTTTTTGCCAAAGCGGTCTCCACCGTTAAAAAGATATAGAGGATGACTTTTTTGATCTCCATGAGTTCTTCCACCTGCACCGGCAACAAACCTTTGTGGCGGTTGGACACATGCATGGTGCTGCGGATAACCGTATCTCTGTATCCATCGGACAGTTTCTGCAGCCGCCGGATGATCTGGTAATAGTTATAGGATATCTGGTTGTCTTCCTTCTGGAGCAGGCGCAGCACCTTGAAAATATTGGCAACAATGACATTGGTGCTCAGCTGGAACTGTTTGGTGCGCTTTCTTTCCCGGCGCAGGGTGACAATATCTTCGGTAAACAGGGCATCAAACGTCCTGTCAAAAGATTCTCTGATGCCCCTAAGCTGCAGGGCCAGATGGTCAAAGGTGTCGGACACGGCAGCCTGGAAATCTTCCACTTTTTCAAACTGGAAGATCTTCATCTCTTCCTTGTCTTTTGCATGGGTGTCATGTTTTTTCTTGTTTTTCCAGATCATGAATCCGGCAAATACCATGAGGACGGCTATGCCGAATGCATTGAAATAAAAAATAATGCTGGCAAAGACAAACGCCACCATAAAGGCGATAAATGCGGTCATAAACCAGCCCCCCACCACGGCCAGCACGCCGGTGATGCGAAAAACAGCACTCTCTCTTCCCCAGGCCTGGTCGGAAAAAGAAGATCCCATGGCCACCATAAAAGTGACATAGGTGGTGGACAGGGGCAGTTTCAGTGAGGTGGCAAAAGAAACCACGGCACTGGCCACCATCAGGTTGACAGAAGCCCGGATCAGGTCAAAGGAGGGTTTTTCACCGGCGGAACCGGCATGGTGCACAGTGGTAGGGGTGATCCTGGCGGCAACATGGCGGCGGATGGGTTCAGGCACAAAGGTGCGCATAGAGGCAAAAATATGGTAAAAAAAAGTCACAATTTTTCTGGAGAGCCAGATGGATTCAAACCGTTCCGGGCCTTCATCCTGTTTTCCCAGGCTGATCTCTGTTTCTGTCACTGTTCTGGCTTTTTTGGATACCCACAAGGTGATGACCATGATGGACCCGGCCAGAAGCATGATAAATGTCTGGGTCTGGACAGCCTTGGTCAGGGCTGCCATGGAAATGTTCATGGGATCTGCGGATGCCAGGGCGGTGGTAAATGCCTTGAGTCCGGCCAAAGGAACGCCGATAAAATTGACCAGGTCATTGGCGGCAAAGGCCATTGCCAGGGCAAAGGTGCCCACCAGTACAATGGGCTTGAGAATGTTGACCCGGAAAATGGAGATCAGCAGCTGCAGGAGAATGGTGGAAATAACAAAAATACCTGCCAGGATTGTCAAGGTATGGTGGGCGATCCATGCCAGGCTGTTTTCATCCATGAAGGTGGCACCTTTGGCCCCTTTGATGAGAATAAAAAAGGTGATGGCGGTCATGGCCACCCCGCCCCAGACGGCGCCATACCGTGCAAGCCGTTTTTGGTAATCAAAGGTGAATATCAGCCGTGAGAAAAACTGTACCACAGCCCCTGAAAAAAAAGAGACCACAATGGACAAAAGAATCCCTCCCACAATGGCCATGGCTTTGGCGGTGTTGATATAATCCCATAAGGCCATGACATTGTCAGGTGACTGCATGATTTTGATTAAAGAGATGGCCACTGCAGCACCCAGCAGTTCAAATACAATGGAAACCGTGGTGGAGGTGGGCAGGCCATAGGTATTGAACAGATCCAAAAGCAGGATATCGGTGATCATGACAGCCAGAAAAATTACCAGCAGCTCCGGCATGGTAAAAAACTGGGGATGAAAGATGCCCTTTCGGGCCACCTCCATCATGCCCCCTGAAAAGGTGACCCCTGCCAGAATCCCCAGGCTGGCAACCAACATGATGACAACAAAAGGGGCTGCTTTGGACCCGATGGATGAATTTAAAAAGTTGACCGCATCATTGGTTACCCCGATCATCAGATCAAAGAAAGCAAACAGCAGCAAAATACCGATAATGATATAACAGAGTTCAAGGCTCATACGTTTCTCATTTCACTATGTTTTTCATCAAAAAAAATATGGTGATATCAATTTTTAACCATATGCCAATGAATGATCCGTTACATAAACTTTTTGGCTGAAATAATCAAGGATTTGCCGGGGGGCGCAAAGGAATTTACCGGGATTTTATCTGCAGGATGGTATCATAGACCAGTTTTCTGGAAAGTTTGTACCGGATGGAAATTTCTTTTGCCAGCACTGCTGTGGGAACAGCGCCTTGTGCCATCCGGTCCTGGATCACTGATTCCAGATCTGCTCGGGAAAGTTTTTCCATTTCAGGGGCACCTGCCACAAACAGGGTGCATTCTCCTCTGATGGGGCCTGCTGCATCCAGGCAGGCCATGATATGGGAAAGGGGGCCTCTGATAAATTCTTCATGTATTTTGGTGATCTCCCGGGCCAGGCAGGCCTGTCTGTCACCCAGTTCTGCCATGAGCCGATCAAGCAGGGGCCTGATTCTTTTCGGGGACTCATAGAAGATCAGGGTGGCCTGTCTGGATGCAAGTTTTTGAATGGCCCGAGCCTGCTGCTGCCGTTTTTTGGGCAGAAAACCGGCAAAGAAAAACCGGTCAGTCGGCAGGCCTGCCGCGCTCAAGCCTGCAATGACCGCACAGCTCCCCGGGATGGGAACCACCCTGATATTTTTTTCCAGTACTGCTGTGACGAGCCTGAAGCCCGGGTCGGAGATGCAGGGGGTGCCGGCATCCGTGATCAGTGCCACATCCCTGCCCTGCTGCAGGATGGGAATCAGTTTTGCCGCTCGATGTGTTTCATTGTGCTCATGGCAGGAGATGGTGTCAGTTGCAATATTGTAATGGGACAGCAGTTTTCTGGAATGGCGGGTATCTTCTGCTGCAATCAGAAAAGCCTCTTTTAAAATGCGCACCGCCCTGAAGGTGATATCCTCAAGATTGCCCACAGGGGTGGCAACAATATAGAGAATGCCGCAGTCAGGGGAGGGGTTATCCTGAAAAGAATGCATGGGGGATATGATTGATGCGGCAGACATCGTTTTCAGAAAAAATTTCCATTACATCAAACCGGATACGTTTTTGTCCATCCAGGGCCCGGGCTTTTATATACTGTTTTGCTGCCAGAATAATTTTTTTCTGCTTGGCCGGGGTGACCGCTTCTTTGGGCAGCCCTTTTTTTGCGCTGGTGCGGGTTTTTACCTCCACAAACACCAGGCAGTCCTCAATGGCTGCTATGATATCAATTTCAGCAAACCGGGTGGTAAAATTGGTTTCAACAATGGTGTACCCGGATGCGGTCAGGTGCTGTGCAGCCAGTTGTTCCCCGGCCCGGCCCAGATCTTTGCAGTATCTTGTCATGAACGGATCACCCCTTTGAAAGTTCTTCTGTGCACCGGGCAGGGGCCGTGATCCAGAATGGCTTTTTTGTGCAGCACCGTGGGGTACCCTTTGTGCTGTATAAAATGGTAAACCGGATAGGCCTGGTGCAGGGTTGTCATGATCCTATCCCGGGTCACCTTGGCAACAATGGACGCTGCTGCAATGGATATGCTTTTTGCATCCCCTTTTATGACCGGCTGCTGTGAAATATCCATGGCAAGGGTAAATTTTCCGTCCACCAGCAGAAAATCCGGTGCAATATCCAGATTTTTCACTGCCCGTTTCATGGACAAAAGTGCTGCAGCAAGGATATTGGCGGCATCGATCTCTTTGTGGTCACAGATGCCTACCCCCACAGCCACAGCCTCCTGCATAATCCTGGGGAAAAACAGGTGTCTTTTTTTTTCAGACAGTTTTTTGGAATCGGTAATCCCGGGGCAGCAAAAACCATGGGGCAGTATCACTGCTGCAGACACAACAGGGCCGGCAAGGGGACCCCTGCCGGCCTCGTCAATGCCTGCAATCTGTGCATATCCGTTTTGACGGACCGTTTTTTCGATCTGCCACATGACATCAGATTCACGCAAAGCGTTTTTCTTTGATCCTGGCCGCTTTTCCGCGCAGGTTGCGCAGGTAATAAAGTTTTGAGCGGCGTACCCGGCCTTTGGTCACAATTTCGACCTTGTCAATGACAGGGGAGTAAAGGGGAAAAATACGTTCCACCCCGACCCCGCCGGAAATTTTTCTTACAGTGAATCTTGCCCCGGCATGCCCTTTGGTCTTTTTTATGACCACTCCCTGGAATACCTGGATACGTTCCTTTTCACCTTCCCTGATCTTGACATGCACTTTTATGGTGTCCCCGGAATCAAATCTCGGGATATCAAGGCGCATCTGTTCTTTTTCCAATTTTTCAATTACATTTGTCATGTTTCCTCCTGGTTTCCTTATCTGTATGGCTGCATATCAGTCATTTGTCAGTCTGTCCAAATATATGGAAGCAGCAGACCGGACAGACAGATGGTTATATGATCCTGGGCCTGTGATGGGGTCCAGCTGCAGGTCACAATTGTCCATCAGTTCCTGTGCCAGTCCCCATGCAGTGCCGAACACCAGCACATGGGACGCATTGCTGCCAAGCCGCTGCTTCAATTTTCGGGTCGAGACACTGTTTTTGTGTTTTTTTGCGCTGGTGGCAATGGTGACCACCGGCTGGTTCCTTTCTGCATAAATCTGCTGCACTGTTGCTTCAAATGTCTGTGTCACCCGGACCAGTTCCAGGGCCTGTTTTCTGGATGGATTCAGGCGGCCGCCCTCACCATGGGTCCAGTGGCGGATAACCTGGTCTGCCAGATCTGCCTGATCCTGAAAGGGGGTGACTACATAAAACCCCCTGACACCAAATGTCATGGATGCCCGGGCCATATCATGCAGATCAATGGTGGTCAGGGCAGATCCGATGGGTTCATTTTTTTTGTTCACCACCGGAAAATGGACCAGGGCCAGGTACAGGTTATCCATGGATCAACGATTCCAGATTTTTGAACCATTGCTGCAGTATACCCTTTTCCTGCGGGCTGGGGCTGTTTTTTTCAAACAGGTCCGGCCGTTTAATAAAGGTACGTTCCAGAGAGGACCGGATCCGCCATTGTGCAATCTTTCCATGGTCCCCGGATAAAAGCACATCCGGCACCGCATCTCCCATAAAGGTTTTTGGCCGGGTATACTGGGCATGTTCCAGCCGGTCATCCATAAAGGAATCAGATGCATAGGAGTCGCTGCTGCCCAGCACCCCTGGTATCAGGCGGGACACCGCATCCATGACCACCATGGCGGCCAGTTCCCCGCCGGTCATGACATAATCGCCCACAGAAATTTCTCTGTCCACCAGCCGGGTGATAACCCGTTCATCAATACCTTCATACCGGCCGCACACAAAAATCAGTGGGGTTTCACTGCGGGCAAGATCCATGGCCATTTGCTGGTGAAAGGGTTCCCCCTGGGGGGTCATCAATACCACAGCAGCACTGGGTGATCCTGTCTTGGCCCGGCTGATGGCTGCTGCCAGCGGTTCGGGCTTCATCACCATGCCGCTGCCCCCGCCATAGGGCCTGTCATCCACGGTGTGATGCCGGTCTTGGGCAAAGTCCCGGATCTGGATGGTTCGGTCCGAAATAATACCCTGTTTGATGGCACGGCTGATCATGCCGTGGTCAAAAAAAGCCTGTATCAGTTCCGGAAACAGGGTTAATACAAAAAACTCCATGGCAGAAACCTATTCATATCCCCGGGGCAGACAGGTTGTGACGGTGTTGTTCTCAATGTCCACTTGTGTCACAAACTTGCGGTGCATGGGCACCAGAACTTCTCTGTCTCTGTTTTTGACCACCAGCACATCATGGGCCCCGGTGGGAATGATGGTTTCAATGATTCCCAGGTCTCCACGGTTTTGGTCAACCACTTTCAGGCCGAACAGATCCTGCCAGTACCAGACATCTTCTTCCGGATCAGGCAGCTGCTGCCTGTCCAGCAAAATCTCTTTGCCAACCAGATCATCTGCCGACTCCCGGGTGTCCACCCCTGACAGGCGTATCAATATATCTTTTTTCCGGTCAATGCATTTTTCTATGACATAGGGCCTGGCATCGCTCTTGTCTTTTGTTCTCAAAAACACCCGGCTTTTCAGGGCATATATATCTGACGATTCCGCAAAAGACCGGACCTTGACTTTGCCGTCCAGTCCGTGGACACCGGTTATCTTTCCCATGACCAGCAGATCCTCCTGGTTTGGCAGATCATCCGGGCCTGAGTTTGATGATACTGTATTACTCAATGATCTCCAGAACCGTTCTTTTTTTCAGCTTGGTGGAAGCAGCGCTTAAAATGGTTCTCATGGCCCGGGCTGATCTGCCCTGTTTGCCTATCACCTTACCCAGATCCTCTTTTGCCACCTTCAGTTCCAGAACAGATGTCTGATCTCCGACAACTTCCGATACATGGACCTGTTCAGGGTTGTCCACCAGTGCCTTGGCAATGTATTCTATCAGCTCTTTCATACGTCCATCTCCTTGCAGTCATAGGGGGGTGAGAAGAATACCGGGTGTGTCACAAATGCGCAGGTTCAGGCGCGCAGGTTCAGGCGGACGCAGCAGCCTCAGCCTGTTCCGGTGCGGCGGCCTGTTTTTTCAGAATACTCAGCACCGTGGTAGAGGGTTTGGCGCCCTGCTCCAGCCAGTATGTGATTCTGTCCTGTTTCAACACGATGGCAGCCGGTTCGGTCATGGGGTTATAAGTACCCAGGGCTTCTAGGAATCTGCCGTCTCTGGGGGCCTCGATGTCGGCTGCCACAATTCTGTAAAAGGGTTTTTTCTTGGTGCCTTTACGGGTCAATCTGATTCTTACGGACATATTTTATTTTCTCCTTAAAACGGCAGCATGCCTTTTAATGACCGCATGCCGCCTTTATTAAACTTCTTGATCATTTTCATGGACTGGGTATAGCTTTTCAACAGTTTGTTGACATCCTGGACACTTGTCCCGCTGCCAAGGGCAATTCTTTTTTTCCGGGAGGCCTTGATGATCCCGGATTTTTCTCTTTCTTCCGGGGTCATGGAATTGATGATCGCCTCGATTTTCACAAACTCCTTGTCATTGATATCCACCCCCTTGAGCTGCTTTTTGCTCATTCCCGGCAGCATGCCCAACAGATCCTTGACAGATCCCATTTTCCGGACGGTTTTCATCTGGTTTTTGAAGTCTTCCAGAGTAAACGCGTTCTGCCGCAGCTTTTTTTCAAGGGATTTGGCTTCCTTTTCATCCACTGCATCCTGGGCCCTTTCAATAAAGGAAAGGGTATCTCCCATGCCCAGAATTTTGGATGCCATCCGGTCCGGGTGGAACGCTTCCAGGGCAGTGGATTTTTCCCCCACACCGATAAACTTCAACGGCTTGCCAGTCACCGCCTTGATGGACAGGGCCGCACCGCCCCTGGCATCCCCGTCCATTTTGGTCAAAATGACCCCGGTCAGGTTCAGGCGTTGGTCAAATGATCCGGCAATATTGACGGCATCCTGCCCGGTCATGGCATCCGCCACCAGAAGAATTTCCGATGGGTTCACCCCTTTTTTAAGGGTTTCCAGCTCCGCCATCAGGGTATCATCCATGTGCAGGCGCCCGGCAGTGTCATACAAAAGGGTGTCACATCCCTGTTCCCTTGCCGCCAGTTGCGCATTCTGGCAGATGCCAAGGGGTTTCATGTCAGCCGTGGTGTCAAAGACCGGCAGATCCAGCTGGGTGCCGATTTTTTTCAACTGGTCGATGGCTGCCGGCCGGTACACATCCACCGGCACCAGAAACGGCTTTCTTCCCTGCTTGCGCAGGTACAGGCCCAGTTTTCCGGCGGTGGTGGTTTTACCGGATCCCTGCAGTCCCACCAGCATGATGGATCCCATGGTGCTGGTGCCAAAATCAAGGTCCTGGTGCTCAGACCCCATCATCCGGGTAAATTCATCATACACGATCTTGATGACCTGCTGCCCGGGGGTCAGGCTCTGCATGACTTCCTGGCCCAGTGCCCGGCTCTTTATATCTGAAATGACATTTTTTGCAACCTTATAATTGACATCAGCCTCAAGAAGTGCCATTCTCACCTGTTTGAGACCATCTTCAATGTTTTTCTCATTCAGGGTGCCATGACCTTTTAATTTTTTAAAGACCGAATCAAGCCTGTCACTCAAACTTTCAAACATAAAAAGACCACCCTCAAAATATCAAATCAAATCATTGAATTTAGACCAGAACCCGTGATAAGTCAAGGAAATAATATATTTGTGAACAGGCAAAAACCCATGGAAAATATTTTAAATTATACCAGAGAAGACCTTTCTTTGTGGCTTGAAAAAAACGGTATCCGGTCGTTTCGTTCCGGCCAGGTGTTCAAGTGGCTCTATTTAAAACTGGTAAAAGATTTTGAACAGATGACCGATCTTGGCAAAGACCTGCGTGCGCTGCTGTCCAGCCATTTTTATTTTGACTGTTTGACACTGGCAGACAAACAGGTATCAGCCGATACCACAACAAAATATCTGTTCAGGCTCACAGATGGTTCTTCTATCGAATCAGTGCTCATTCCGGAAAAAGACCATTTTACCCTGTGTGTTTCCTCTCAGGTGGGGTGTGCCATGAACTGCCGGTTCTGCCTGACCGCAAAAGGCGGATTTGTCAGAAACCTCACCGTGGGTGAAATCATTGCCCAGATCCGGGAGGTGCGGGTCTTTCTGGCCGAAAACCATCTGGACCCGCTGAGATTGTCCAATATCGTGTTCATGGGCATGGGGGAACCTCTGGCCAATTACGATGCCCTGGTCCAGGCACTGGAAATTATCACAGACACCGATTTCGGTATGAAATTTTCCGCCAGGCGGGTCACGGTATCCACCTGCGGTCTTGTGCCGGGAATCCTGGCCCTTGGAAAGGCATCTTCCGTTAACCTGGCAGTATCCCTCAATGCAACGGACAACCGGACCAGATCCCGGCTCATGCCGGTAAACAACACCTATCCGCTGGAAAAACTGCTGGCAGCCTGTAAGGATTTTACCATGAAGCCCAGAAACAAGATCACCTTTGAGTATATTCTGATCAAAGGGATCAATGATACGCCCGGACATGCCGGACACCTGGTCAGGCTGCTTGCCCAGGTCCGGGCCAAGATCAACCTCATTGCATTCAACCCGCATCCGGGCTGTGATATGGCCCCGCCTGATCCAAAAACAGTGCAGGTATTTCTCCAGATTCTGCTGGACAGCCACATGACGGCCATCCTCAGGAAAAGCAAAGGCGCCGATATCCTGGCCGCCTGTGGTCAGCTGCGCGCCAGAGCAGCGTTCCAGAGCAGCGTGCCAGACAAAGCAGGTGCCAAAACCATTGAAAACCGCTGAAAGATCCTTATATTCAATATTTATGAAAGCCGTCAGCCGTCAGCCATCAGTACCCAGCTAACAGCTAACAGCTAACAGCTAAAAGCTAAAAGCTAACAGCTAACAGCTTTCATGATTTGTTGTGCCCGCCAGGGTATGGTCGTTATTAGGATTGACATGAAGACTGCATCCTGGGAAAATACACCCAACCCGTAAATGTGAATGGAAAAAATCATGACTGATATCAGTTTGGAAAACAAAACCGTGCTCATTGTTGATGATGAACCGGATGTGCTGGATTCTCTGGAAGAACTGCTGGATATGTGCACGGTTGTGCGGGCCCAGTCCTTTGAAGAAGCAGACCGGCTGTTACACGAGCAGCAGTTTGATATCGCAATACTGGATATCATGGGGGTGGACGGTTACCAATTGCTGGAAACCGCCAATAAAAAAGAGATTGTGACCGTGATGCTCACAGCCCATGCCTTAAGCCCTGAAAATATAAAAAAATCCTATCTCGGGGGTGCGTGTTCCTATATCCCCAAAGAGGAAATGATCAACATAGAAACCTTTCTGCTGGATGTGCTCCGGGCAAAAGAAGAGGGAACAAATCCCTGGACCAGCTGGTACAAGCGCCTGGCCTCCTTTTGTGAAAAAAAGTTCGGCAAGGACTGGGACAAGGATGAAAAAGAGTTCTGGGAAAAAATGATCTATTATTGATCACCTGCCCAGTCCCCCTGTGCTGCCGGTCAAATTTTCAGCGACTGGAAATCTGAAACTGCCGGGATGGTGACTGTAACATGTGTCTGCCGCCCTTTTGCTGTCACCCTGATCTCTGAAATTTCACCGGGTTTGGATTTGGTATAGGCAGCGGTCATGGCTGCCGCCATCTGGATCTGCTCTTTGCCGTATCGGCCGAACAGAAGGCAGACAGGCCCGGGAAGGACCGCATGGTCCAGGCGGACATCAGAATCCGGGTCATACCAGGCAAGGATCTGCTGGTTGTCAAGCAGGGATCTTCCCATTACCAGCTTGCAGCTGTCTGTGAGTCGGAAATGCCGGCCGTATTTGAGCAGATGCAGGTGCCGTACCTCCCAATTTTTCTGGACATACAACAGGTCTTTGAGCCGGATGGAAAACTGTTTGTCCGTGAGCAGGCAGCCTCCGGCAGGGGCAGGATATTCGGTAATCCCCAATTTTTTTGCCAGAGCCATCTGGTCTTTTCTGGACCGGCCGCTGATGCCCAAAAGTCTGGTTCTGTCCACCAGACCGGATTTTTCCATACGGGTTTCCGGCAGGCACAAGGCACTTAAGGGCCTGAGGATAGCGCCCTTAAAGGAGCTGTTTTTCTCCACATACTGGAGGGCATTTTTTGTCTGGGATTTGGGCCGCTGGCCCACCACCTCTCCGCTGAACAAAAAATCAAACCCCTGTTGGTTCATTATATGGCCGGCTTTTTCAAACATCAGGGCATGGCAGTCCATGCAGGGATTCATGTTCTTGCCGAACCCGGCTTTGGGCGCGGACATCATCTGCATGTATGTTGTGGTGATATCCTGGGTTACAAGGGGGATGTTGCAGTGTTCAGATGCTTTTTTTGCCTTGTCAGCGGAAAAAAACGGGGTCTCGAAACTGATCCACGTCACGTCAATGCCCTGGTTTTTGAGCACCAGTCCCGCCAGCATGCTGTCCAGCCCGCCGGAACACAACCCCAATGCCCTGACAGGGCTTGTACTTTTTTTTTGTGTCATATATAAAGTTCTTTCATGAACAAGGCCAATATTATATTTTTGCTCCAGACATTAAAAGAGCGGTATCCGGATGTCAAGACCCAGCTTATGCACAATACCCCGTTTCAGCTGCTGACAGCCACCATTTT
>JAABTU010000222.1 GCA_011389715.1 Desulfotignum sp. | reverse complement strand
GGGCCTGGGCCACGGCAATACCCGGAAACAGGTGGCCCCCTGTTTTTCCGCCGGCAATGAGGATGTTGTGCCTGGATGTCATGACCGGTCCTTTTTGTCTGCGCGGGTTGATGCCCCGATATTCATTAAAATGCCCATGGCTGCCATGTTGATCACCAGGGATGTGCCGCCGTAACTGATAAAAGGAAGGGTCAGGCCTTTTGTGGGAAAAACGCTCAAGGCCACCCCGGTGTTGATAATGACCTGCAGCCCCAGGTACAGGGTGAGCCCGGCTGCAGCTATGGCGCCGAACCTGGTGTCAGCGTTTTTGGCAATGTTGCAGCCCCTGATCAGGATAATACCGTACAACCCCAGTATGGCCAGAACCCCGGTCAGGCCCAGCTCTTCTCCGATAATGGAAAAAATGAAATCCGTGTGCGGCTCGGGCAGGTAATGCATTTTCTGCATGCCCAGACCGATGCCCTGACCAAACAGGCCCCCGGAACCAAAGGCCTTGAGTGAGTGGGTTATCTGGTATCCGGCATTGAAGGGATCTTCCCAGGGGTTCAGAAATGTCAGAATTCTGGTAAATCTGTATTCTACTTTGTATACCAGAAAATAGGCTATCGGTATCACCAGGGGCAGCGGGCACAAAAGATGCAGTATCCTTACCCCGGCCACGAACATCATGCCCCAGCAGATCATTCCCAGAATAACAATGGTGCCGAAATCCGGTTGAAAAATAATCAGCAGGGAAAAAAGACCGAATATAAGGGCATGGGGAACAAAGCCCACGGAAAAATCTTTTATCAAGGGTTGTTTTTTGGACAGGCTGTATGCCAGAAATAAAATCATTGCCAGTTTTGCAAATTCCGCAGGTTGAAACCTGATTATTCCTAAGTCCAGCCACCGGCTTGCCCCCCCAACCCTGATGCCCAGATCCGGTACCAGCACCGCTGCCAGAAGGCCAAAAGAAACCATCAGGATGATATAGGCCAGGTGTTTGTAAAGCCGGTGGGGGAAGGATGCTGCCACAAAAAGCACACACAGACTGATACCGAAAAATATGGACTGGCGCTGCATGTAGTAGAACAAGGTTTCATGGACCTGCATGGAAATGGCGGAAGAGGCGGAATAGACCATGACAATACCGATGCAGCACAGAATCAGTACAGGAAAAAGCAGGGCTTTTTCTTTGAAAATCGGATGAACGGGCCGCAGGTTATCCATTGTATCTGTGCTCCAGTTCGGTGACCCAGGCAACGAAATCATCTCCCCTTGCCCCATAGTTGTCATACATGTCAAAACTGGCACAGGCAGGAGAGAGCAGAACCACATCTGCGGGCCTGGCAGCTTCAAAAGCAGTGGTCACCGCTTCTTTCATTCCTGATACACAGGTGACCCTGCACAGCCGGGAAAATACCCGGGCAATATCCTGGGCTGCCTCACCCATGGCAATGATCTGAACCACTGTGTTTCTTACTGCCGGCAACAGCAGGGTAAAATCCGTGTCTTTTTTTCGGCCCCCGAGGATCAGGACAATGCGGTTTTTAAAATATTCCAAAGCCCGGATGACAGCATCGGTGTTGGTGGCTTTGGAATCATTGTAAAATTGTATGTCATTGATACATGCAACAAAAGCCATGCGGTGGGGCAGGGGATTGAAGGCTGTGACAGCAGATGCAATTGCCCCGAAATCTGCCCCTGCATCCAGGCCTGCCAGGGCTGCAGCAGCAATATTTTCCAGATTGTGGGTGCCTGGCAGGTTTTTCAGGTTCCGGCAGTCAATGCGCATTGACTGGTCTGCAAATTTTTCCGGCAGGATCAGGTCTATGACCTGGTCTGAGATCCTGGCACCCTGGGTGATGGAGTGGTCAGGGTTGGAAGAAAATTCATACACCCTGGCTGCCAATCCAGGTCTTGCACAAAAGGTATCAGATATGCCGGCGTTGATGATAGCTGTATGGTTTCGGGCCTGGTTTCTGAATATGGACCACTTGGAACGGGCATAGTCAGCCATGCTTTCATACCGGTCCAGATGGTCCGGTGCCAGGTTCAGCAGAACAGCCGTCTCAGGGGCGAAATGTCTGGCCAGATCCAGTTGAAAACTGGAAATTTCCGCCACCACCATCTGGGCCGGGTTCGAATTCATGAGATATTCCACCAGGGGGGTTCCGATGTTTCCTCCCATAAATGTGGATATGCCGGATGCGAAAAGGATGTCTTGCACCAGGGTGGTGACCGTGGTTTTTCCATTGGTGCCGGTAATGGCCACCATGGGGGTCCTGTTGTAACGGCTGAAAATGTCCAGGTCACCCAGAAGTGGTACGTCCAGGGATGCGGCTTCTTGTAAAAAGGGCATGTCCAAAGGTATCCCTGGACTTACCACAATGGCATCTGCCCGGTTAAAGGTGTTCTGGTCATGGAACCCGATCTGGGTGTCAATTCCCAGGCGGTTGAGTTCTTCTGCATTTTTTGCTGCAGCAGGATCAATATCCGTGGCCTTGACAGTGTATCCCTTTGCAGCAAGAAACCGGGCCATGGAAAGACCGGATCTTCCCAGACCGAGAACCAGTGTGTATGATTTTTGGGATACCTGCATTGGTGTTACCTTATCTTTAGTGTGCCCAGTGAAATGAGGGCCAGAGTAATGGAAATGATCCAGAACCTGACGATCACCTTGGATTCGTGCCAGCCTTTGAGTTCAAAATGGTGGTGCAGGGGCGCCATTCTGAAGATGCGTTTTCCCTTGGAAATTTTAAAATACCCCACCTGGATGATCACGGATAATGCCTCTATGACAAACAATCCCCCCACAATGAGCAGCAGAATTTCCTGTTTCACCACCACGGCAATGGTACCCAGAATGGCCCCCAGGGGTATGGATCCGGAATCACCCATGAATATCTGGGCCGGGTGGGCATTGAACCATAAGAATCCCAGGCCTGCCCCTGCCAGTATGCCGCAAACCACTGAAAGTTCCCCGGCCGACATGATATGGCGCACATGCAGATACTGGGCAAACTGGGTATGACCGGCCACATAAGCAAAAAACATATAGGTGACA
Organism: Desulfotignum sp.; assembly: GCA_011389715.1. Lineage (GTDB taxonomy): Bacteria > Desulfobacterota > Desulfobacteria > Desulfobacterales > Desulfobacteraceae > Desulfotignum. Next base: position 32,793 of record JAABTU010000222.1, on the reverse strand, counting down.
GAGGCCACGATATAGGGACCGATGGCCAGTCCATCCAGGCCGTCGGTGAGGTTCACGGCATTGGACGTACCCACGATAACCAGGCACGCAAAAGGGATGTACCAGATGCCCAGATCCGGGGAAAAATCTTTGAAAAACGGGATTGTCAACGTGGTGTCAAAATCCGGACTCAGAAAGATGAGCAGGCTGATCACCAGTCCGCATACCACCTGGATGGAAAATTTTCCTTTTGCAGTGAACCCCATATTTCTTTTTTTGACCTGCATGAGGTAGTCATCCACAAATCCGATGGCCCCGAACAGGAGAATGGTGAGCAAAAGAATGGCCACATAATGGTTGGACAGACTGCCCCAGATTACCGTTGCCATGAAAACCGAAAACAAAATGAGAACCCCCCCCATGGTGGGGGTGCCCTGCTTGCCCAGATGGGTCTGGGGGCCGTCGGTCTGGATGACCTGTCCGACCTGCATGGCAGCCAGTTTCCTGATCACAAAGGGTCCCAGAACAAAACAGATCAAAAATGCGGTGAGCCCTCCGTAAATGGTCCTGAAGGTGATATACCGGAAAATGTTCAAAAAGGTGAACTGGTCATGCAATGGGTATAAAAATTCGTACAGCATGGGCTATGCCTTTTCTTCTTTTTGGGATACAGCAGTCATATGACTCTCCCATTGCTGGATAATGGTTTCCATGGCCATGCCCCTGGATCCTTTGACCAGAACCCAGTCGTTATGGCCTGCATGGACCAGGACATGATCAGCAATTTCCTGTTTGGTGCCGGAAAATATCCGGTCCCGGTCCATGCCGTTATCTTCCGCCCCCCGGCAGATATGGCTGCTGTGGGGGCCAAACAGATACAGCCGGGTGATGCCCAGTTGCGCCGCTGTTTTGCCCACGGCATAGTGAAGATCTGCTGATGCCTCTCCCAGTTCCAGCATATCCCCGAGTATGGCAATGGTCCGGCCCTTTCCGCCCTCTCCGGCAGCCTGTGCTGACAAAGTTTTCAGGGCCTGGGTCACAGATGCCGGATTGGCATTATAGGTGTCATCAATAAGCTGGATGCCGTTGGCAAGGGAGCGGATATCCATTCTGCCGGATGCCGGGGCAAAGGCGGCCAGACCGGCCTGCATGTCACAAATGGCGATGCCGGCTGCTGATGCGGCCGTCAGGGCAGCCAGGGCATTGTTGACCATGAACCGGGCCGGGGAGTTGATATGAAACCGGGCTGATCTGTTTTTGATTGTGGCTGTAAACCAGATCCGGTTTTCAGAGACCTGAATATCTGTGGCTGAAACATCGGCTGTTTCACAGGATCCAAAAGAGAGTATCTGGGTGATATCCGGGTTGTTTTTTGCCCCTGTTTTCAGAACATGTATCCTGGGATCATCGCCAAAAAATATGGCAGTGCTGTCTTTTTGTGCATGGTCAAAAATCTGGGCTTTGGCAACAGCCACATTGTCAGCGGTTTTCAGCCCTTCCAGGTGGGCGCCGGATGTGTTGGTGACCACGGCAATGTCCGGGCAGGCAATGGCGGACAGCCGTTTCATCTCTCCTGCCTGGTTCATGCCCATTTCCACCACTGCCCATTGGTGGGCACGAGAAAGGGATAAAAGGGTTGCAGGCACCCCGATTTCATTGTTGAAATTTTTTTGGGTGGCCAGGATGTCAAAGGAGGTTTCAAAAAGCTTTTGGACCATTTTTCTTGTGGTGGTTTTGCCGTTGGAACCGGTGATGGCCAGAACCTTGACCCCGGAGCGCAGTCGCTGGAACCGGCCCAGCTTGCCAAATGCAGCCAGGGTGTCCGGGGTTTCAAACACCAGCATTTCTTTTTTTTGTGCCTGGTCCCATATTCTGTCACCTAACGTCTGATATGTTCCGGTCCGGGCCACAAATGCCTGTATGCCTTTGTTTGCAAGATCCGGAATATAATCATGGCCGTCAAAATGTTCCCCTGCCAGTGCCACAAAGACCTCATTGGTGTTTATGGTCCGGGAATCAGTGCTGATGCCGGCAAAAGCGGTGTCTTCATCCAGGGTGTCCAGAACCGGAAAGGAGCCAAGGGCAGCTTCCAGGTCTGCGCGGTTCCAGGCAATGGGAGAAAACCTGTCGGCAAATGCTTTGCACGCATCCTGCAGTTGTTCTTTGTCATCAAAATGAATGGTGCCGCTGTTGGTTATCTGGTAGGTTTCATGCCCTTTGCCCGCAGCCAGAATGATGTCATCGGGTCGGGAGATCATCACAGCGGTGTGCAGCGCTTTTTTTCGGTCCACCTGTTGGATAACACCTGTGGCCGGTGCTTCAATCGTGGTACAGGGATCATTGTATACAGCCCCGGGAAGGGGAGCAGCTGTAATCCCTTTCATGATATCTGCCATAATCTGCTCCGGGTTTTCGGTTCTGGGATTGTCTGATGTTACAATGGCCACGTCACTGTATCGGCAGGCAATTTTCCCCATGAGGGGGCGTTTGGACCGGTCCCTGTCTCCGCCGCACCCGAATACGGTTATGAGGCGTTTGGGGGCGCGCTGCTTCAGGGTTTTGAGGGTGGATTCCAGGGCATCCGGGGTGTGGGCATAGTCCACGAAAAGATACCGGTTTATGGTGGTGCTGACCTTTTCCAGCCGGCCCGGCACCCCTTTGCAGTCGGCAATTCCCTGCTGGATGTGCAGAGGAGAAATACCCAGGACATGTGCTGCGCCGGCGGCACACAGGATGTTTTCCAGGTTGAACAACCCTGTGAGGGCGGAGGCAAAGGAAAATGCATCCTTTTTCAGAAAGATGCGGCCGCAGATGCCCTGGATGGTGTCAACGATATCTTTGGCTGTAACATCTTCTGTTTTCCGGCAGCCCACCCGGATGACCGGATAATCCAGACTGTCAGCCAGTTTCTGTCCCCAACTATCATCCACATTTATGACAGCCGGGGCAGAAGTGGTTTTGTCTGAGGACCCGAGAAATTCTGTGAAAAACCGTTGTTTGCACGAAAAATAGGTTTCCATGTCCGGATGGTAATCCAGATGGTCCTGGCTCAGGTTGGTATAAACCCCTGCGTCGAACCGGCAGCCGTCCACACGAAACTGGTCCAGTCCATGGGAAGAAACCTCCATGATGACATGGGTCACCCCTGCCTGTTTCATTTGAAAAAGGGTGCGCTGGAGCACAATGGCATCAGGTGTGGTAATGGGGTTGTCCAGAATTCTGCCGTTGTAGCGGATGTTGATGGTGCCGATGACCCCGCAATTGAAACCGGCTGCCAGAAAAATACTTTCCAGCAGATAGGAGGTGGTGGTTTTGCCGTTGGTGCCGGTGATACCCACCAGGGTCATGCCCCGGGACGGTTCGCCGTAAAACCGGGCAGCTATGGCAGCTGCCGCTTTCCTGGAATCCGGCACCAGGATGACCCGGTCCAGGTTTCCGGGATTATTCTGGGCAATCACTGCTGCAGCGCCGCAGGCAAAGGCTTTTTTTATGTAATCATGCCCGTCTGCCGCATGGCCCTTGATTGCCAGAAACAATTGCCCGGGCAAAATGTTTTGGGCCCTGGTCTGAATGCCGGAAATCTCCATATCAGACTGATCCGGTATCAGGCCCTGGGTGATGCCCTGGAGCAAAAAAGATAGTTTCACAATGCGTCTCCCGGGGAAAAGGGTGGCGTTTTTTTGCCAAGGGCCTGTGCTACTGCCTTTTGGGAGCCGGCTGTCATTTTGCGTGGCGCAGCTGCCACCAGACTTGCGGTGGCAGGGGGGATGCTCAGATAATTACAGGACTGGGCCATGATGGTTTTAAAGGCAGGGGCAGCCACGTCTCCGCCGTAATATTTTTTTCGGGGTTCATCCACCACCACCAGAATTGCCAGCTGGGGATTTTTTTCCGGCGCAAACCCGGCAAAAACCGACATGTATTTGTTTTTGGCATACTGTTTTTGACCGGCTTCCACTTTCTGGGCAGTGCCGGTTTTACCGCACACGGCATAACCGGTAAGATCCGCTTTGGTGCCGGTGCCCTTTTCCTGGACAGCCAGACGCATCATGTGTCCGACCTGGGATGCAACCCGGGGGGATACAGCCTGACGCACCAGGGTGGGGGAAAAGACCTGGATATCTTTGCCTGCATTGGAAACTATTTTTTTGACCAGCATGGGTTTCATGAGCTGACCGTTGTTGGCAATGGCACTGATGGCGGAAATGAGCTGGATAGCGGAAACAGATACCCCCTGGCCAAAGGCGATGGCCCCGGCATCGATATCAGACCACCGGCCCGACGGCATGAGTGTACCCAAGGTTTCCCCGGGGCATTCCACCTGGGTTCTGCTGCCGAATCCAAACCGGGACAGGCAGGCATGCAGTGTTTGTCTGCCAATGGTTTCAGAGATCTTGACAGCCCCGATATTGCTGGAATAGGTGATTATCTGGTTAATGGAAAGCCAGTCATGGGGATGGGTGTCATTGACAACATATCTGCCGATACGGTATTTGCCGTTTTCACAAAAAAAGATGGATGCAGGGGTAAATCCTTTTTCCAAGGCAGCAGCAGCGGTAAACACTTTCATTGCAGAGCCCGGTTCAAACGCATCTGTGACAGCCCGGTTCCTGAAAAGATTCTGGTGAAACTCCTGATAGTTGTTGGGGTTGAACCGGGGATAATGGGCAATGGACAGCAGTTCACCTGTGGCCGGCCGCATGACCAAGGCCAGACCGGATTTTGCCTGGTGTTCTTTAACGGTCTGCTCCAGAGTTTTTTCAGACAGAAACTGGATTTTTTTGTCCAGGGTGAGTACAAGGGCATTGCCCCGCAGCTCATCCTGGGTTTTCTGATCAATGTCCAGAACCCTTCCTGTGCCGTCTTTTTTGACCGTTACCGCAATTTCTTTGCCATCCAGAATGCTATTGTATTTGAACTCAAGCCCCTCAAGTCCGATATCGTTTCTGCCGGTGAATCCAAGAACCTGCGCTGCCAGGTCCCGGTTGGGATAGAAGCGTTTGAAACTTTGTTTAAAATATATGCCCGGCAGGCGCAGTTTTTTTATTTTCTCAGCCACATCCGGTGATATGGCTTCTGCCAGAAGGGCATACCGCCGGTCAGTGGCAAATTTTTGTGCCAGATCGTCGGGGTCTGTTTCCAGTATCTTTGACAATATCCGGGCGGTTTTTACCGGGGCTTCAATGTGCAGGGGATCAGCTATTATGGTCAGGGCATCCAGGCTGGTTCCCAGTTTATTCAGGTTTCGGTCCAGAATCTGTCCCCGTTCTCCTTTGATGGTCAAAAGCCTGGAATATCCATTTTCCGCCCGTTTGGCATACAGGTCTGCCTTGCGGATCTGGATGTCAAAGGACTTGGCTCCCAGCAGCAGCAGGGTGCCCACCAAAAATACCTGGACCACCACCACCCGCGTTTTTATGTGCCGATCACCTGCCATTACAGGCTTTCTTTCCCAAGGTAGATGGTCTGGTTGAATACATCACTTGTCATCTTCAGTTGTGATCCGGCAATGCGGATAATGCGGTCATCAGACCTGAGCCGGTCTCGTTCCAGGGTCAGTTCTTTTTGATAAGACAACAGCGCTGACAAGCGGGCCTGTGCTGAAGATATATCCAGGATGGTCTGGGTGCTTTCGGTCCTCACCCAGGTATGCACCAGCAATTCCCCGAACAAAACACAAATGAGGACCAGCCATTTTACCCCAGTGTTTTTCTTTTTTTGGTCAGTGCGTTTCTGGTTCATTTCTTATATCCTTTCAGCGACCCTGAATTTTGCACTTCTGGCCATGGGATTTGCCGCCATCTCTCCGGAAGATGGTATCAGCGGCTTTTTGAAGATGGACTTCATGGTCGGCTGTGCATTACAGACACATTGGGGCAGGTCTTTGGGACAGGTGCAAAGGGCTTCAAAGGATTTGAAATGCTGTTTTACAATGCGGTCTTCCAGGGAATGAAAGCAGATAACGCAGATTCTGCCGCCTGTGACCAGCAGGTCAGGGACCTGCTGCATGAATATGGCAAGATTTTCCAGTTCCTGATTGACAGCAATGCGCAGGGCCTGAAATACCCGGGTGGCTGGATGGATTTTTTGGGCAGCAGCCCGGCTTTTTGGAACAGTGTCACAAATGATGCGGGTTAAGTCCTGTGTGGTTGCGATGGGGTGAGTCTGTCTGTCCCTGACAATGGCCCTGGCTATCCTGCGGGAGAATTTTTCTTCACCGAACCGGAAGAACAGATCTGCCAGCTCTTTTTCTCCAAAAGAGTTGACAATGGTTTCAGCTGTCAGGTCGTTTCTGATATCCATGCGCATATCCAAAGGTTCATTCAGGTTAAAACTGAATCCCCGGCGTGCCCGGGTGATCTGGTTCAGTGAAAATCCCAGGTCCAGGACAATGGAATTAACCCCGGTGATATTGTGCTGGTTCAGGACCTTTGGAAGGCGTGAGAAATTGTCATGCACCAGTATGATGTTACTGGCAAATCGGTGTAACACCTTTTTTGCATTGGCAATGGCCTCATGGTCCTGGTCAATACCGATCAGGGTGCCGCCGGGAATTATGGCTTTTATGGAAGATTCTGCATGGCCGGCACCTCCCAGGGTGCAGTCCACACAAACATCCCCGGGTTTCAGGTTTTGATACGCAAGTACCTCGGCAGGCATGACAGACGTATGCACAAATCCCATGGTTACAGCCCCAGGGAAGCAATTTCCTCCCTTACTTCCGCTTGTTCAAGTTCCTGTTCCATTTTCAGGTTCTCCTGGTCCCATCTTTCCCGGGCCCAGATCTCGAACCGGTCCAAAACCCCCACCAGAACAATGTCTTTTTCGATGCCGGCATAGGTGCGCAGGCTCTGGGGAAGTAAAATCCGGTCCTGCTTGTCACATTTCAAAGGACAGGCATTTCCCAGGAAAAACCGTTTGAATTTTTCCATTGCCGCACTTTTTGCAGCCAGGATTTTTTTCTCCAGCTGTTTCCATTCACTGAACGTGTAGGCATACAGACAACCGTCTTTGATGGAAACCACAACCCCGTATTCATCATCCGCCTTTAAGACGTTCCGGAATCTTGCCGGAATGATTATCCTGCCTTTTGGATCAATTGTATGAAAGGAACTTGATCGGAACACGTATTTTTAAGCCTTTGTTTTGGGTGTAGCATCCACTTTCCGCCACCTTTTTACACACTTTTACGAAATATGCGGTATAAGTCAAGAAAAAAATGGGAATAAAATGAAAAAATTCCTTGAAAAATAAGTTTATCAAATTGATTTTACAAAAAAAAGATGAAAGGGGAGTAAAGTGGATATTATTTCAGGATGCTGTGGAGGGAAAAATCAGGATGTTTTACATGGGAACTGCGGGAAAGTGTATACAGAGGTTACTGCTGCAGTGGCGCAGCTATGGTGGCCCGGACCGATGCGATGACCGCATCCATCCGGTCTGGATCATCTGCCAGTACATACACGGGCCGGTGCACGATAAGTTCCACTTTTCCCGGTACAAGATCTAAAGAGTCCGGAGGCATGATCTGGTATGAATTTTTGATGGTGACTGGCAGAATGGGGAGACCGGTTTCCCTGGCAAAGACAAAAGCCCCTTTTTTAAAGGGGCGTACCTGTCCGTCACGGCTTCTGGTGCCTTCTGCAAAAAACAGCACCGATGCTTTGGATGACAGCAGCTTTCTGGCCTGGTGAATGGATCGGATGGCAGCATCCCGGTGGGAACGGTCTATGAAAATACAGCCCAGATAATGGCAGGCAGCCCCGAAAATGGGGATTTTGCGCAGTTCCTGCTTCATGACCCATTTGATGTGCAGCCCCATGAACCCGTGGATTCCCGGAATGTCCACCATGGACTGGTGGTTTGCCACCACCACATAGGCATTCTGGGGGGAAAAGTTTTTCTTGCCCGTCAGCACAACCCGGACAGGGATGATGGCACAGGAAAGCCTGGACCATAACACTGCTGTCACATTGGCGGCATCCTGGGAGAACACTGCCCCTACAGTTATGCAGATCAATCCCATGATCATGGTGACGGCCAGCATGAAAGGGAGCACCACGATCCATTTATAGGGCTGGTATATAAGCTTTAATACCTGCTTCACTGGGTGGAGCGCACCTCCTCTTTTGTCTGTTCCTGCTCCAGGCCGGCCAGTTCATGGGACCAGGACTGTATGTCTTTGGCAACATATTCTTTCAGGGCAAAGGCATACCGGTTCATGGAGGACGTACCGAAAACCGGACCCTCTTCTTCCTGGTCAAACAGATGCAAAACAATGGGGGTACTGTTTTCAAGGGTGATTTTCAGATCCGGGGCATCCTTTTTAAGGTTGTGTTTGTCCGGGTCATCGACAAACCGGTCACATGCCAGCACAGACAGGCTGGACAAAAGGTTGGAAACCGTTTTTGGATCAGGCGCACTCCCGTCTTCATATCTGAAGCCTGCCCCGGTGTCATCCTGTATGCCGGAACCGGTTTCCTGGGCTGTCAGGTGTGTCTGCTTCCCCTGGGTTTCAATGGTTATGCCTGTGATGGATGCTTCTGTAAAATTCATTACCTGCTTGTCTCTGAATCCATTGACCGTTTTATCGAAATGCTGCCGGAAGCTGTCTGTGGCATGGTAAATATTGGGATCGTTTTCAAGCATGACAAAGGTGTGGTTGAAAGTGGGGGCGGTCTTTCCGATCTTGAAGGACAAAAGAGCCGTGTTCTGGTCATAGGCGGTGACATCCAGGCGGTGGCCGTCATCCAGTTCATACCGTATGAGGTCCTGATTTTCAGACACCAGGGCTGAAAGACGTAGTCCTGTTATGACGTCCAGCATCTGGCGCATGGCAGTTTCATCCACCGGATATGCCTTGTCCGTTACCACCCAGCCCTGATCTGTTCTGGTACATGCAATGGTGTCATCCGGTTTCTGGATAACCAGGCGAGTCACGCTGTCTGCCGCCACCTTCGGGGGAGCGGGCAGGGTATAATGGGTGCGGTCCTGTTTGTTGAATAAAAGATAACCGCTCAGGGCAACGATGAAAACGATCAGAATCAGGTATTCTTTTTTCATGGCAGTGTCATCCTTATGAATTGAACAATGTGGCAATTTTTTTCTTTTTTGCATTTCTGGCAGCCCAGATCCCTATACCGAAAAGAATTACCAGGGCCGGCAGTCCGGCAATATTAAAGGATTTTATCACCCCGCGTATCATGGGGGTGGTGGGATCCAGGGGATTTAAGGACTGCTGTTTGCTGCGCATGGCAGCAATGTCATCTCTGTTGTTCAGATGATCGATGGTGTTGAGGATGAAGGTGGCATTGGTGGTTTTTCCTTCCGGATCCAGCATGTTGTCCTGGAGCATCTGGGAACACCCCAGTACAAAGATTTTTGCAGGTCTGGAGGTTTCCTTTAAACGGTTTTCAGCCACCAGTCCCCGGGGGATTGCAGAACCGGTTTCGCTTGGCGGGGTCTGATTTTTCGGCACATCATCTGTCAGGGCATCTGCCTGATCCTGTGCATCCGGGGTGTCGGTGTCCCCCACCTCTTTTCGGGGGAGGGGTTTGTCCTTGAAATAGCTGGTGAAGGTGCCTTCCAGGATATAGGCCAGGTCATAGGTGCCCAGTTCTTCTGTGGATTCGGGTGGAGAGATGAACATGGGATTGAGATTGATATTCCCCTGCATGAGCCAGGATTCATCAGAGGTGTGCAGCAGTCTTGTGGCGGTAACCTGAGAGTCATCAATATTGTCTTGTACCAGTTCCACAGGCGATGCCTGCATGGCAATGAGTCCCTTGATATTGTGCATGAAGCCGGGGGTGTTGTTGATGGATTTTTCCTTGAGCATGGGGGCAAAATAGATAACCTGTTCCCCGCCTTCCCTGGGCTGGTGTTTATAGGCGGATTTGTCCAGAACATAGGCCGGTTTCAGGGATATGCCGTAATGGGCCAGCAGTTTTTCCAGTCCGGTATCAATGGGTATATACTGGGGCATGCCCATGCCGCCCCCGGGCATGATCTCCTGGAAGGCATCTCCGAAAAAAGCAATATTGGTGCCCCGCATCAGGGCCTGGTCGATCTGGAACAGTTCATAGTCGGAAAACGGCTCTGTGGGTTTGGCAATGATCAGACAGTTGAGGCCCTCTGGAATTTCCTGTTCTGCCAGGGCGATCTGTTTGATGCTGTATCTGTCTGATAACAGGTTGTTGAATACCTGCATGCCGGCACCCTGCTGTCCCTGCATCATGGCCATCTGGTCAGGGCCCAGGGTGTGGGTGCCGTGGTCGGCCAGAAACCCGATATCCTGGTTGATGCCGATCATTTTTTCCATGATGGCGGTGATCTCTTCTCGCAGGGCATCAGGATCAGCCATCTGATAAGTGGTGCCGATGATGGGCAGATCCATGGCCGTGATCAAAGGCAGGCTGGCAGACTGTTCTTTGTATTCCAGAACCAGGGCTGCCGCTCCCTGGCTGGCAGAGATGTTTTTTTCCGGGATGGCCGGCCAGGTCAGGGCCATGATATCATGTTTTGCAGCGATCCTGTCCAGGGCCTGTCTGCCGGAAATATCGGTGTGCTCAAACGCCATTATGTCCCGGCTTCTGGCATTGATATCCGCAATAGTGTCTTTAACGGTTTGTGCCAGTTCCGGAAGATTGTCCAGGCCGATAAGAGGCGCTATGGTATACAAAGAAGAAGACAGGTATAATTTGGCCTGGATGGTATCTTCAACACGCAAGAGTGCAGATACCTTGTTGTTGAGTTTCTGGATGGTGGTTGTCAACTGGTATTCCAGCCCGTCGGTGGATGTGACAGCATTTATTTTTTCAATGAGATCGCCGTGGATGATCACCAAACCCATGAATGCGTTCTTGAATTTGATCTCATCATTTTCCATTATCCGGATCTGGATGGGGGAGATGCCGTAACTTCTGGCCATCTCTCTGTTCTCATTGGCCCGGGAAGAAAGGTCTCCTTCTTCGGAAGACACATTGTAAAAGCTGTAGTTGAACATACGTCCGGCCCGGGCAGCATACTCTTCCAGCAGATCCCGCAGATACCGTTCCGTGTTGTTGTGGGGGGCAGGCAGGTTTTTGGAAAAGAAAACCTTGACGCTCAGGGGGTCGGACAGGGTGGCCACTGCCTCTTTGCTGGCTTCGGACAGAGAAAAGATCTGGTTGCGGGTGAGATCAGCCCTGAAAAACAGGGTCAGCCCCGCGATGTTCACCAGCACTATTACTGCAATATAGAGGATGAATTTGATATAGGGTTCTTTCAGGTGTCCCATGGTGTCTCCTTAATTTTTTTCCTGCATGACAATATAGGTTGAGAAGATGAAAATGCATACCAGGCTGATGAAATAGACGATGTCCCGGGTATCGAGAATGCCTTTGGAAAAATTGGTGAAATGGGAACTGGCCCCGATATATTCGATGACAGCCACGATTTTCGGGGGCATGAAAAACAGCATCCGGTTTATGATGGTCAGGGTGAAACACAAGGCACACCCGATGATAAAAGCGATGATCTGGTTTCGGGTCAACGCCGATGCAAACAGCCCCATGGCACAATATGCAGCAGCCAGAAACAGGGCCCCCAGGTAACCGCCCGCAACCGGGCCGGGATCCACATCTCCGATAAAGGAGATGAAAACAGGATAGGCCAGGGTGGGTACCAGCATGGCAGCGGAAAACAAGGTGGCGGCAAAAAATTTACCCAAAGCAATGTCGGTAAAGGAAACCGGCATGGTTAAAAGGGTTTCATAGGATCCCACATTTCTTTCTTCGGCAAACAGCCGCATGGTAATGGCAGGAATAAAAAATGAAAACACAATGGGCAGCAGAGAAAAAAAATCCCGCATATCCGCCCTGCTGAAAATAAAAAAAGTGGAAAAGAAAAACCACCCGGTAACAATCAAAAACAAGGCAATTACAATATATGCGATGGGTGATATGAAATAGTCTTTGAATTCTTTGATGGCAATATGCTTGATCTGTGACATGGTTAGGCCTCCTGCCGGGTCAGTTGCTGGAATATTTTTTCAAGGGCCTGGGTTTCTCTTGCAAGCTCCATGATGATCCAGTCCGTTTGTTTGATCTTCAGGTATATGTCGGATCTCACATCCCGGTTGTCCGGCGGCCGGATTTCAAAGCATACCAGACCTTCTTCTTTTGCTTCTGCCGGTCTGATATCCATTGCAGGATCCATGGATGCCAGAAAATCATGGGCTGTTTTCCGGTCAGGGCCCTTCAGGGTCAGGCGCACAAAACTGTTCTGCATCCCTTTGTGTTTGAGGTTGGCGGTGGTGTCATCAGCCACCACACGGCCGTTGTTGATAATAACGATGCGGTCGCAGGTGGCTTCTGCCTCGCTGAGGATATGGGTGGAGAATATAATGGTTTTTTCTTTGCCGATCTCCCTGATAATGGCACGAATCTCAGCAATCTGGTTGGGGTCCAGCCCGGAGGTGGGCTCGTCAAGCACCAGAATTTCCGGGTCCGTCATCATGGCATGGGCCAACCCCACCCGCTGTTTGAGCCCCTTTGACAGGGTGGCGATAGGCTTGTCCATGATAGCGGACAGTCCGCAGAGATCTGCCAGGGTTCTGAACCGCGCCATCTGTTTGTCCGGATCAGTGATGCCTTTGATTCTGGCCACATAGACCAGGTAATCATATACCAGCATATTGTGGTACAGAGGTGCTGATTCCGGCAGATACCCCATCAAAGATTTGATGCGCAGGGTATCTTTTGGCATCTGAAGGTGTTTCACTGAGATACGGCCGGATGTGGGCCTGAAATATCCGGTGAGCATGCGAAGGGTTGTGGTTTTCCCGGCCCCGTTGGGTCCAAGCAGTCCCAGAATTTCTCCGGGCGCAACCGACAGAGTGATATGGTCCACTGCACAAAAATCGTTGTAATACTTGGTCAAGTCTTGAACGTCTATCAATGCATCCTCCTCATGGGTCAATCATTGGGGTGGTTTTATATTTTAGCTGTTAGCTGTTAGCCTTTAGCCTTCAGTACTCAGTTATCAGTTAATAGCTACAAATTTTTCCCTGCTGGTAACTACCGGCTAACAGCTAACAACTTTCATGTATTGTTGTGCCTGTCAGGGCATGGCCGTTATCAAAAATCTTCCAGTACCTGGCTTTTTTGTAAAAATTCATGGAGATCTTCTGCTGTTTTGCGGGTCGCGTGGATTGCTTTGGCCAGGTGCCGGCAGAAGGGATCATCTTTGCCCAGGGTTTTGACCACAGACCGGTATACCTGCTCTCCTTTTTCAAAATGTGCCATGACCTCTGCCGCCAGTTTTTTGCGCTCTGCATGGCGTATTTTTTCACTGTGGATAACGGACTCCAGTTTCTGCACTGCATATTCCACCAGGGCATCTCTGGGCATGTCATAGGTCTGGGAGATGGTGCGCAGTGCATCAATGGTTCTGCGGCTCATGACAAAGGTTTTCTGACGTCTGGGAATCTTTTTGAATTGCCGGAGATGTATGGTTCGGGCCAGATTCTCCAGGGCCTCCTTGTCTTCTATAATATGATCGAACAAAGATTTCTGCTTGATACCCATGTGGACCGCCACCAGACCGATGGCATCAATGGCCTTCTGGGACAATTTAAAGGTCGCCCTGACAGACTGTCTTCCCTGCAGATCAAACATGGAAGAACCTGAAAAAGGATCCAGCGGCTCTGGCATATGCCTCCTTTGTTTATCCCTTTATAGCTTCGGAATGCCCATATTATTAAAATATTGCATTCATAAAAGTAATGAAAATATATTGTGACTCAAACTGTACAATAAATTTTTTGGCGGTTCAACCATAAATTTTTATTATGACCAAAATGTCATTTTAACGAATATGTGAAACGGACAGACCATCACCAGGCACAGACACAGACCTGCTCCCAGAAAACGCATTTCATTTTTGCCTGTTTCAAAAACAGGATCGGTTCTGTCTTCGCTGTAACACCTTGCATCCATGGCAAGGCACAGGCTGTCAGCCGCCAGAAAAATTTTTTTGAGCAGGGGCAGGACCAGGTATCGGATACGGCGTACAGGGTTTTTGTTCAGGTTGCCGCAGCGGGCATTTACTGCATCTGAAACCTGTTGCGCCTGGGTAAGGATCAGGGGCAGAAACCGCAGAAACAGGCTGATCATGATTGCGACCCTTTTTTCCGGAACAAATGGGATGGGTTTCAGATACCACTGGGCAGCACTTTTCAGGTCTGCGGGCCGGGTGGTTGCAGAAAAAAGCAGGCCGGTTATCATGACCAGAAAAAACCGCATTACCACAAGTGCCCCCTGGGCAAGGCCCTCATGGGTGAAAACAAGTCCGAAAAAAGAAAAAAAAGGTGTGCCCGGTACGGTGAGGCTTCTGGCAATAAACATGATGCCCAGCAGAAGGATGAACCATTTTAACTGGGCTGCCAGGTGAATAAAGGAAATACCTGTGGCGTAAACCAGCCAGGACAAAACCAGAAAACAGACAAAACAACCGGCAAACCCGGCTTTTAAAAGGGCCAGGCTCACCATGCAGACAAGGGCAGTTTTGTACCGGACATCCAGCCGGTGCAGGGCGGTGGTGCCGCAGTGGAAGGTGAAAATATTCATGCCTGCCATGGTGGTGCACTGAGCCCCATGCGGGAAAAACAGGGTTCTTTGATGCCATGGGCCGCCAGATCCAAAAGCAGGTCCCCCGGGCGGCCGTCCCGGGCCAGGCAGCCCTGCCGGTCCAGGATAAGCATCCGGGTGGCACAGGTGATGACCTCCTCTAAGTCGTGGGTGGCCATGATGATGGTCTGTCCTGCCTGGTTCAGCGCCTGTATGGTTTTGATCAAAGATATGGATGACGGGTGATCCAGATTGGCAAAAGGTTCATCCAGCACAATGATTTCAGGATCCATGACCAGGATGCCGGCAATGGTCAGCCGACGTTTTTCCCCGCCGGACAGGTTGGCGGGATTCCGGTCTTTCAGAAGGGACAGGTCCAGACGTGCCAGGGTCTGCATCACTTTTTGTTGAATCATATGACGGGGCATTTTTAAATTTTCCGGACCGAATGCCACTTCATCATATACGGTATCTCCCACAATCTGGGTGTCAGCATCCTGAAAAACCATGCCCACAGTTCTGCGTGCTGTGGTTATATCAGATTTTACCGGTTTGCCATGCAGCCGGACATCGCCTGATGCGGGCAGCAGCAGGCCGTTGAGGTGCCGTATCAAGGTGGTTTTTCCACACCCGTTGGGACCGGCCACCAGGATAAACTCTTTTGGAAACACCTGGAAAGAAATATCCTGTATACCCCCGCCGGATGGGAACCGGTGGGTCAGGTGATCAATTTCCAGAATTCGTTGGTCCATGGTATCTACAGCTTGACCAAGGGCCGGATTTTTCCGGCAATGACTGCGGCAGCAGTTATTTTCACAGCATCTCCCAAAAGAAAAGGAACCATTCCCGCTGCCATGGCCTTTCCCCAGGACAGGGAAAAGGCGATCTTGAGCCATGGTACCCCGGCAGCATACACAACCATTGATCCTGCAACCGCAGCAAGGATGTCACCGCCCAATCTTTTTCCCAAAGTCCTGGACAGGACGCCGGTGACCAGAACAGCCGGCAGATACCCAAGCAGGTACCCGCCTGTGGGGCCGAACAGTTTGCCGATGCCTGAGGTGCCGCCGGCAAACACCGGGAGACCGGCCAGGCCTGTCAGCAGGTATATCCCTATACAGGCAAGTCCCCAGGCCGGGCCCAGGATCAGGCCTGCCAGCAGGACAAACATGTTCTGGAGCACAATGGGGACGGGCCCGATGGGGATGGCGATAAATGCGCCCACGGAGATGAGGGCAACAAACAGGGCGGTGTTAACCATGGGTCTTAGTGGGTATGCCGGCGGCATGGGCAGTCTCCTTGCAGTATCTTTTTCATGTGAACAATTAATCGATTTCAGGTGTGAAAGCAGTCTCCGTAAATGATTCTATGCATCTTCTGCTGGTCATCCTTCAAAAGCAGGGTACCGGTGTCATCCACATCCATGGCCAGGCCCTGAACCGTTTGTTTATGTGTTTCCACCCTGACCTTGGAACCGATGGTGGCGGTGCGTTCTTTCCATGCTTTCATGATGGTTGCAGGCTCCATATCCCGGGTTTGAAAAACAAATTCCTTGAGAAAGGCAACCAGGATTTTTTTGCGGGAAACAGGATGCCCCAGGATTTGCCGGATGGATACGGCATCGAACAACGCTGAGCCGGGATCATTGTTGACATTAATGCCGATGCCCACCAGCAGAAACCGGATCATATCTGCCTGGGTTTCGATTTCAGACAAAAGACCCACCAGTTTTTTACCGTTCCAAAGCAGGTCATTGGGCCACTTGACCCGGACGTCAATGGTGAAAAGTTTTTCCAGTGCCTTTGACAAACTCAAAGAAGCGGCAAAGTTATAGAGGTATGCCATGGGCGGGGGGATGTCAGGGACCAGAATCAGTGTAAACCACAGCCCTCCCCGGCCGGATTCCCATTGCCGGTTGAGGCGGCCCCTGCCCCGGGTCTGGTGCTCCGCCACCACACAGCTTAAGTGCGGGGCACCCTGCCTGGCCAGTTTCCGGGCCGTGTCCATGGTGGTTTCCACCTGTGGGAAATAAAATATCCGATCCTTTAAGGGAACATCTGGATTGCCGGGCAAAGGGCCGTCAAAGCAGAAGGGCAAAAGCAGGTCATGAAAATCCATCAGGTGATAGCCCTTAGGACCCGATCCAATGGCGAATCCCTCTTTTTTCAGGGCAGTGATATGCTTCCACACCGCCACCCGGGAAATACCGGTAAATTTGCTGAGGGTTACGCCGGAAACAATACCTCCCTTTCCCCGGTAGAGCAGTCCTAAGATGGTAGTGCGGATATTTTGTGCTTGGTTAACCATGACAGGGTAAAATGGTTAACAGAATATCAGAACCAGGTCAAGAAAAATCGTTGTTCCCTGGATATTTGCCATAAGTGCATTAGTGCCTTACTCCTCAGTTTCTTTTAAAAAAACAAGAAAATGAGAAGGGACAAATGGGTTGCGGGTTTCCCGCGTTAGTTTTTCAATCGTTCCATGGCGAGTCCTGGTCCCAAGCCCGCCCCTGGAGGGTCATATTTTTGGAACGGCTGCAACAGGCGTTGAAAATGCTTCAGTCTCCTGATACGTTTTCTGGATGGTTTTGCTTGCACATGGCTGCCATCTGGTTTATAAAAAAACCTGGATAAAAGGAAATACCCATGCAGGTGTTGCGACAGATACTGCCCCATGCAGCAGATTTCAAACGCTTCTGGAAACAGGCAGGCCCCTTTGCTTTTGCTTTGACCAGTGCCGAATTCCCACCGGTTCTTCTGGCACCGGAGGAATGGATTTTCGGTCACACAGCCAAAGATGTGCTCAAAGAGTTGATGCAGTTCAACCAGAAGAAAATGGCCTTTGTTCCTGCTGATTTTAATCCGGACAATCAGGGCATTCTGCGCCCTGAAAATCTGATTCCCTGGAAGATCCGCCATTTTCCAGAGGAATGGAATCATATGGCAACCGGCTTTTTTATGCCCCAAGGACATCTGACACAGGCGGTGGCAGAACAGATCAGGATTGATTCCGGTGAGGAAGATGACATCCTGCAGGTGGCATCAGCATTTTTTGTGCTTCTGGAAAAAAACCTGGATGCCATGGGATATGTTCTCTTAAGGCCCAGGGCAGGGTCCAGATATGCAGCCATCCGCAAATATCTGGCAGAATGGGAACAAGATGAAGCAGATGCCGGTCTGGTATAAGGTTTCGGGTTACACCGCATCCGTGAGTATCAGGCGGCACAACATCTTTTTATAGTTGATTCCCGCTTTTTGAAATCCTTTGGTGCCATATTTCATATTGCCTTCCAGCACAAAATACCGGCTGCCTGAAGGCAGTATGTCAATACCCACATCATCCCATCCGCATGCTTTTGCCGTTGAAAGGGCAAGGTCCAGGGCAGGCTTGGGAAAAGGATCAAAACAGATGCTGCCCCCCTGGGATATATTGGTTTTAAAACAAGATGTTCCGACTGTCCGCCAATAGGCCAGTACCACTTTCCGGCCGATCACTATGATGCGCATATCTTTTTTCACAGGCAGGTACTCCTGGATATAGGCCGGGCATTTCAGTGCGAGATATGCTGCCAGATCTGCCTGGCTCTGGATCAAAAATATGCCCTGTCCCCTGGCAGATCCCCTTGGAATCTTGGCGATAAAGGGAAAGGAAAACCAGTTTAGAATGGTTTTTTTCTGTTTCTGACCGTAGAATACCCGGGTTCTGGGGTGGGGGATCCCAAGCATCTGGAACATGGCGGTCTGCCGGATTTTATCCATGGCACAGGTATAGGTGTGGAAACTGGGAAAGGTCGGTTTTCCCATGGCGTTGAAAAGACCGGCATAAAAGGCAGTGGGGTAAAGCACCCGACGGGTCGACAACAGGGCCTGTCTCTGGGAGGCATCATAATCGTAAAAATTGGGACGAAATCCCAGGGTATGGATTTCAGGACAGCTTTTGAGTCGGGCCCCGATGGCAACCGGCCTGTGTATCCGGGTCAAGCTGCATACCCCTGGGGGTTGTTTTTCTGCCAGTTCCAGGTATCTTTGCACATATCATCCAGGGTCTTGACCGCTTCCCATCCCAGCTCCTTTTTCGCCTTGGTGGGATCTGCCCAGCAGGCGGCAATATCCCCCGGTCTTCTGGGAACGATGTCATAGGGTATGGAACAGCCGCAGGCCCGTTGGAATCCTTCCACCATTTCAAGTACGGAATACCCCCTGCCTGTGCCCAGGTTGTAGGTAACGATCCCGGGGTTGGAAAAAAGTTTTGGAAGGGTTTTGATATGGCCGCATGCCAGGTCTGTCACATGGATGAAATCGCGCACCCCTGTTCCATCCGGGGTGTCATAATCATTGCCGAATACCTGGAGCCTGTCCAGAGATCCAATGGCCACCCGGGATATAAAGGGTACCAGATTGTTGGGAATACCCTGGGGATCTTCCCCGATCAGTCCGCTGGCATGGGCACCCATCGGGTTGAAATACCGCAGCAGGGCGATATTCCATTCCGGATCTGCGTGGAAAAGATCTGTAAGAATCTCTTCAATCATCAGTTTGGTTCTGCCGTAGGGGTTTGCTGCGGACAGGGGAAAATCCTCGGTGATGGGAAGGCTTGCAGGATCTCCGTATACGGTAGCGGAAGATGAAAATACAATGTTTTTCGGCCCTGACTGTGCCATCACTGACAGCAGGTTCAGAGTGCCTGTGATGTTGTTGTGAAAATAGGTCAATGGCATGGTCACGGATTCACCCACAGCCTTGAGACCGGCAAAATGGATCACTGCATCAGGCCGGAACCGGGAAAAAATTTGGGTTACAGCCGCTGTGTCAAGCAGGTCTGCATGGAAAAACGCCAAAGATTTTTTGGTGATTTTTTCCACACGGATCAAAGATTCCTTTGAGCTGTTGGACAAATTGTCCAGCACCGCTACATCATAGCCTTCCTGTAAAAGTTCCACGCAGGTATGGCTGCCGATATATCCGGCACCACCGGTGACAAGTATTTTCATTGCTTATCCTTGTATGGTTTTATGGTTATGGGCTGTTTTCGGGCTGCATGTTTGAACAGTTCCCGGCATATCCCGCATTTTTGGCAAAATTTGTCACAATTTGCAAGGGTATCGAGAAAATCCGGGCCCAGCTTTTTGTTGTCAATATAATAGGTGTCAGCCAGAAAACCCGTGGCATCCATGAGTTCCAGAAGATTGCCGTCAAAAGACCTTTGGGTATAGGCGGCGATCACTTTGCCCAGAAATTTTGGTCCCAGGGTCCTGCCGCTGATCTTGATGGTATCGGCCAGACCGGCATAGGCATGCATGTCTTCGGGCCGGATAAAAGGGGCGCTTAAAACCAGGTGGGGATCGTGAAAAAAGGTGTCATGACACCCAAGGGTGTGGCTGATGCGGTGGGTCTGTTCCTGGACCAGGCCAGTGTTGGACAGCGAAATCTGGGCATCATGGGTGAGTTTAAAAGGGCAGTGGAGCAGGCACCCTTCATTTGCCATCAGTTCAATGCCCATTCGGGGATATGCCTGCCTGATGCCCTGGACCGTTCTTTCAAGACCGTGAAAATCCCGGTTCAAAGACCGGTCTAAAACCAGTTTTCCGGGGAGCCTGAATCCGGTTTTACGGATGGCGTCCAATAGAAAAAAGGCTTTGGGAGCCGTGTCTGTCATCATATTGATGCCGGGTACTGCTTCCAAATGGGAAATCAGGCCATGGCCGGTTCTGGAAAGGGCATGTATGAGATACAGATCGGAAAATACTATGCCCTGGAGACCGATTGTTTCATGCAGTTTCTGGAGGATGTCCAGGGTCTGGGATAAAAAAAGACCATCCAGATACAGATCCGGTCTGACAAAGCGTGAATTGAGCAGGCAATATGTTTTTATGCCAGTCACCCGGCCCAGGGTTTTTACAAACAAAGATGGATCTACCGGGGTGGATTGCACCCTGGCATCCAGCACCGGCCCGGAATGAAGGCCGAAATACACCGATGCCAGATCGGCTTTTTTTTGTGCCAGGGTTTTGGCGTAATCAGTGTCCGGAATAAAGGGTACGGATAATTTCATATGGACATGCTACAATATACAATGGTTTGTTGGCAATAAATTAGATCCTTTTGTGCAAAATTATGGGAAAAACAGATCTATACATTGACAGGTTCAGGGGCCGTGGTTAAAATATAGTTATTCAGGCATGTTTGCCTGAATCGAATAAACCATAAGGAGAGTTTACAAATGATTGAATTGACAGATCCTGCCAAAACGCAGATTGATGACTATTTCCAGGGGAAGGAACCCACCCCTATCCGGATTTTTCTCAATTCCGGCGGCTGAGGGGGACCTTCCCTTGCCATGGCTCTGGATGAGCCTAAAAATACGGATGATGCCTTTGATGTGAAAGGACATAAGTTTGTTGTGGACAAAGAGTTCATGCAAAAGGCTGAACGCATAAAGATTGATTTTACAGGCATGGGGTTTGCACTTGATTCCAATATGGATCTTGGTGCGTCCGGCTGCGGCAGCTGCGGTTCCGGCGGCTCCTGCGGTGACTGATTGCCCGTCCTGGTTCTCTTGAAAAAGGTGTTCTGATATAACAGGGCGCCTTTTTTGTATTTCTATGGCACACAAGAATGCTGGTTATGATTTCAAGGCCATCGCATGTAACAATATCCTGTTTGGCTGTTTGAGACCCCGCCCCCTGGGGGTGCCGTATGACCGGCCCGAGATTGCCATCTGACGGTCCTGTCACACGGCACCGCCAGGGGGCTGTGTCTATGCATGTGATGCTGCATATTCATGCGATCATTTTTGTCTGTATTCACATGGAACCAGGCTTCCGCAGATATCGGGCCGGGCACAGGACACCGCCAGGGGCGGGGCTTGGGAAAGCGTGCTGCACAGAGCGATCGAAAACCCGGCATGCTTATGGCAAATATCCAGATATCCAGGGGTATGCTTGACCCTTGTTTGTCTTCATGATAGCGTTGTCACTGTGCGCTTACAAAAAATTTGTGATGATTGGGTCCTTTTGATGATACGCATTGCCTGTAAAGGTTTTATAGCTTTTTTCATGGCCGGGATGTTTTTTTTCATGCTTGGCTGTGGTGACAAAAATAGATCAGACAAAGAAATGGTGCTTGGCAACTGGACACAGCACAGAAACCGTGCCTATATCCTGCTGATTATCAATCCCAAGGGAATTTGGCAATCTTCGGTGCGCATTGCAGATGCCACCTCCAAGATCGTAGCCAGTAAAGGTGATGCAGATGGTACCTGGCATCTGCAGGAGGACCAATTTATTTTTACTGTTATGGAATCCACCATTGACGATGTGTGGGCCAAAAATCATACCTATGTGTTTGACGTCGTGGAATTAGATGATCACCGCATGCTGCTGCAGGAGGAAAACGGGCGGAAGGCGGAATGGAAGAAAACAGGTGCCCGCAAACCCGGCGATAAAGATGAAAATACTGCAGTAATAATTCCCATGGCCCCCATAGCAGTGAATTTGAATAAAATCAGTTCCGGCTCACCTGACCGGTATCTTTGCATCAGTATGGATCTGGCACTTAAGGAATTGATGCCTGGTCAGAAAATACCCCGGGTTCACCCTAAGGCCAAAGAAGCGGCAATTGTGTTTCTCAGTTCTCTTATACACAGCGATGTTGAGGATTTTGATAAGGTCAGGGACCAGAAATCCCGTCTGAAGGAGGTGCTCAATCCCTATATGGACGGTGTTATTGAAGATATCAACATCAAGCGTGTCATTGTGTCCACCTCCATGGAAAAAGTGGAGGAGTTTTTTATTGAGTATACCATTGGTGCCGAAGAAAAAAACAGTCCCGGTAACAATGAAAAAGAAACAAAAAAGCAGGATACCGCATCAGAAGATGACCGTCAAACCTGATGATCCATCCGGTTCAATCCGTGGACCTGGCAGCAATGAGAATGCCTGACCGGATAAATATCACCGCTTTTTTTTCTATGAAATAATTACTTATACCAAGGGAACTGCCCAGATAAAGGGTATGGTTCTCAAGCGGAAAGGCAAGTCCCTGGAGAGTAACCCCTTCCACTTGGGGGGAGACCGGGATAAGGGAAAGCAGATCACCGGGATCTCCTGAAAGTTCCAGCCGGTCTTTCACCAGGCAGATCTCATTATGGGGATCCAGAATCCGGGCCTGAACACCGGCATCTGTCAAATGCGTCAGCATAAAAATATTGGCCAGTGTGTGGTCAAGCCGCGTGCCGGTGGCAGCCAGAAAGGTGATGTCATCAGCCCCCTGATCAAGGGCATGGGCAAGGCACAATTGCGTGTCTGTCAGGTTTTTGCGTGTGGGATGGGTGCGGATATCAACCCCCTTTTTTTTAAAGAAATGCATTGCCCGGGGGGCAATGGAATCCAGGTCCCCGATGATGATGTGGGGCAGGTGGTTCAGTTCCATCAAATGGGTTGCACCGCTGTCAGCAGCAATGATCAGATCAGCTGTCGAAAGAAGGTGGTCAAGACGCAGCTTCCATTTTGCTTTTTTGCCCGGACTCGGGGGCTGGCTGCTGTCGGGTGAGGTTTCGCAGACGTCCAGGGATCCGCCGGCAATGATGATGCATTTCATGCCTTCTTTATTATCACGAAACAGCAGGCGTGGAAACCGGTATTTGTTTTGTGCCTTGACACTTTGGGTGCAAGCTTATATTTTCCATCAAAAATGATACCTGTGAATATAATACACCGATATATCTTCAAAGAATTTCTGCCGCCGTTTGGCATCAGTCTTTTTTTTCTGACCTTTGTATTCCTGATGACAAGGATTCCGGATATCACCAATCTGGTGGTGAACTATAATGCAGATATTTTTGCCATCCTGATGATGGTTTTATATACGCTGCCCCGGTTTCTGGAGTTCACCATTCCCATGTCTGTAATGATTTCCGTGCTCCTTACATTCATGCGCATGTCCGGGGAAAATGAAATTGTTGCGTTAAAAGGGGCTGGCCTGTCCCTGTACCGGCTGTTGCCTCCGGTGCTGATTTTCTGTTTTTTGGGAACCGCTCTGACCCTGTGGATAACCATATCCGGTGTTGCCTGGGGCAAATTGTCCATTAAGCAGAAAACCATTGAAATGGCCCGGTCGAGTATTGATCTGGCACTCCAGGAACGGCAGTTCAATTCCCGGCTCAAAGATATCATGATCTATGTTTCCCATGTGGACATGAAAACAAAGGACCTTGCCGATGTTTTTATCGAGGACCGCACTGTTTCGGGCATGACCCGGATATCGATGGCTCCCCGGGGCAGGCTGATCCACTCTCAAAATGACAATATATATACCATACGCTTGTATGACGGGATGATCAACCAGGTGGATGTGGGGGATAAAACGGTTTCCACCATCCATTTCGGCAATTATGACATCAATATCGATCTGGCTGCCATGCACCAGGGGCCGGGCAGAATCAGAAAGGATCTGGATGAACTGAATCTGAATGACCTCATCGGGTTCATCCGCACTGGGCCCCGGGACACCGCCGAAATGAGCGAAGCAATGATGGTGTTGCATGAAAAATTTTCTGTCCCGTTTGCCTGTCTGGCAATGGGACTTCTGGCCTTTCCCTTAGGGGTCCAGTCCCTTTCTTTGCGCAGGTCTTCAGGATTTGGTATGGGGGTGTTTTTCCTACTGGTCTATTATTTTTTTCTGGCAGCCGGATGGTCGGCCGGGGAAACCGGATATTTCCCGCCTGTTTTGGGCATGTGGCTGCCCAACCTGATTATGGGTGCTGCCGGTATTTACCTGCTTCGGCGCAATGCCCGGGAAAAACCGGTGAAAATGCCATTGGTTGTAACCAGGATGATGCGCCGGCTGCAAAACCGATTTTTGAGAATGATGCACCATGACATGTCTGCATAGATACTGGCTGAAAGAATTTGCCAAATTTTTCGGTATTATTCAGACCGTGATCCTGGTGCTGTTCGTGGTCATTGATTACCTTTCCCGGATGGACAAATTTCTGGATTCCGATATTTCCATGATCCAGGCCTTCTGGTATGTTGTGCTGAAACTGCCGTTCATGTTTTTGCAGCTCACACCGGCCGCCATTCTGCTGGCCACCATTGCCGTGTTCGGGTTGATGAACAAAAACAATGAACTCACTGCTGTCAAGTCTTCCGGCATTTCTGTATATTTTCTGGTCAAACCCGCACTTGCAGCAAGTGTTGTGCTTGTGGGCGTGATGTTTTTCATGGGGGAATCCCTGGTGCCTTTGTCCATGGCAAAAGCCAATCATATCCGCCAGAATGAGATACGCAGTCAGGACAATATTTCCCGTAACCGCAATGATATCTGGATAAAATCCCAAAACACCATAGTGCACATCCGCTTTTTTGATCCGGTCCAGCAGACAGTGGCAGGCGTCTGTGCCAGTACCATGGCAGATGATTTTACCCTTGTTTCCAGGATTGATGCCGGTCACGGCCGGTATGAACTGGATCAGTGGCTGCTGGAAGATGTTGTTGAGCAGACCTATAATCCTGACACCGGCGATTATGATGTGGTGCTGTCAGATATGAAACTGGTTGACTTGGGCATGGGCCTGGTGCCGGAGAACCTTGGCCAACTGGTCAGGACATCCGATGAGATGGGTTTTTTTGAACTCAAAGCCTATGTGGATAAGGTCAAAAGCGAAGGGTATGATGCCACCACCTATCAGGTGGATATGCATGGAAAAGCAGCCTTTCCATTTATCTGTATCATCATGGCCCTCACCGGTGCAGCCACAGGCATGCGCAGCTTTGTCAAGGCCAATCTGCCGGCAGGCATCGGCGTTGGCGTGGTGATTGCCTTTTCTTACTGGGTCATGTACGGCATCTGTCTGTCCATGGGATATGCCGGGGTGCTGCCGGCAGTGGCTGCCCCCTGGGCCGCCAATATCTTTTTTCTGTGCGCAGGCACAATTTTCCTCATCAATACGGAATAGTGAGATGCTGCTGCTGTATCATACCCTGGTATCTGCGGGATTTGTCCTTATGCTGCCCTTTTTACCCCTTGTCTGGCTGGTATCTGAAAAAAGGCGGGCCAACCTGCTCCAGCGCCTGGGGATAAAAACAGGCATTCAAAAAAAAACCGGGTTTCAAAAACGTATATGGATACATGCCCTGTCCGTGGGAGAGGTGCGGTCCGCCCTGCCGCTGGTCAAAGCTGTGAGACAGCGGTATCCGAAAATGGATATCATTTTTACCACCACCACCCGGACAGGGTTTGATACGGCACAACATCTGTTCTGCAGACCCGGCCACCACCTGGTATCACAGATTGCCTATTTCCCCTTTGACCTGCCATGGGCCGTTGAAAGAGTCCGGCATCTCATTTCACCGGACTTGGTCTGTCTGGTTGAAACAGACCTGTGGCCCGGGTTTCTCCACAGCATGCTGCAGAACAATATCCCAGTGGTCCTGGCCAATGCCCGGCTTTCAAAAAAATCCTTTCACCAATACCGCCGGCTGGGGCGGGCAGGGGCACTGTTTTTTTCCGGGCTGTCCCATGTTCTGGTGCAGACCGGAAAAGACCAGGACCGGTTTGAAGCATTGGGGTTTCCAAAAGAACGCCTGACACTGGCAGGCAATATCAAGTTTGATCAGCCCCTTCTGGTTCTGGACAAAAAGCAGGAAACAGATCTTAAAACCTGGTTTGGTATCCAAAAGACTGACAGGCTCTGGATAGCCGGGTCCACCCACCCGGGAGAAGAAGGCATGCTCCTGGCGGTTTTCCACCAGGTGCAGCAGGCAGTTCCCGGCCTGAAACTGGTTGTGGCCCCCCGGGACCCGGCCAGATGCAGACAGGTGGCAGATGCCCTGGCCCGCCAGGGACATCGGCCCAGGCTGCTTTCCATGACCCGGGATCATCCTGACAAGACCCCGGTGATGCTTCTGGATTGTCTCGGGGTGTTGTCATCTGCCTATGCGGTGTGTGATGCTGCGTTCATCGGCGGTTCCCTGGTCCCTTTTGGCGGGCATAATCCCCTGGAACCGGCCATGTTTAAGAAACCAATATTGTTTGGTCCCCATATGGATGATTTTTCAGGGATTGTGGACCTGCTTTTAGCCCAAAAAGCCGCCTGTCAGGCGGCGGACCAGGATGGTCTGGCACAGGCCCTTCAGATGCTGCTCACCCGGCCCGGCCTGGCTGCAGATATGGGGAACAGGGCATTTCAGGTGTGTGAAAAAAATTCGGGAGCAGTGGAACGTACCCTGGACAGGTTCTGCCTTCTGGGCCTGGAGGACAGCCATGTTTAAGCCCCTTGAAAAAAAAATCATCCAGGTTTCCGGGCAGAACTATCAGCCCACAGTGTGTTCATTTGAGGGGCTGCTGGTGGCAGCTTCATATCTCTATGGCGCAGGTACAGTTTTCAGAAACCGGTTATACCGGTCCGGCTGCCTTGGTCAAAAAAGCCTGCCATGCCCGGTGATATCCGTGGGCAATATCACAGCCGGCGGAACCGGGAAAACCCCCATGGCAATATATATGGCAGATCTGCTCACAAGGCTTGGCAGAAAACCGGTGGTCATCAGCCGCGGATACAGAGGCCGTTTGAAAAAAGCTGCCGCTGTTGTGGGCAATGGATGCGACCTGTTCCTGGATGCGGACCAGGCCGGAGATGAGCCCCATATGATGGCCCGGATGAAGCAGTTTCCCGTGGTGGTGGGAAAAAACAGATACCTGGCAGGTCTGCTGGCCATGCGGCGCCTGTCACCGGATATCATGGTGCTGGATGACGGATTCCAGCATATCCGGTTGAAAAGAGATATTGACCTTTTGCTCATGGACCATGACCAGCCTTTTGGCAACGGCCGGATGCTGCCGGCAGGACGGCTTCGGGAGCCTGCTGCCCGGGCACTTGCCCGGGCCCATGCCGTAATCCTGACCAGGTGTCCGGATATCATCCCCCGAAAACCCCACCCTGTCTCCTGCCTGGCACCGCATCTGCCTGTGTTTTATACCAGGCACCAGCCATTTTTGTACACCTGGATATCCGGGCAGGGCAGTAAGCCGCATACACGGCTGGACAGTCTTAAAGGCCTTCGCGTCGTGCTGTTTTCCGGCATCAGCGATAACCGATCCTTTTATCGGACTATCCAGCACCTGGGAGTCAGAATTTTTGACCACCTTGAATTTGCAGATCATTACCGGTATAAGGGGGCAGATATCCGCAAGATTCAGGATCGGGCGGTGTCTTTGGGAGCAGATATGCTGGTTACCACCCAGAAGGACTGGGTAAAACTGGATCCCCGAAAGAAATGGGGGAAAGACCTGGCAGTGGTGGGGGTGCAGCTGGTTTTTACAAAGGAAAAAAGATTTCAATCCTTTATAACAAGCCGGCTGCATATATGACACCGCGCGGGTGTGAACATACATGGGCAGTGCAATATACAGTATGGAAATTTGCATGTAGCTGTTAGGTTTTCAGCTAACAGCTAACAGCTAACAAGCTAATGGCTAAATACTAAAAGCCCGCGCGATAGCGCGCTAAGTTTATGGTGGATATGTAAAAAATGACGGCCAAAGAGACCATTGCATACCAGTTGATCAGGCAGGTGTTTTTTTTACTTGGCATGCTGCCGAGGGGTGTGCTGCGTTTTTTTTCAGATATGCTGGGGCTGGTCTGGTACAAAATTGACAAGCGCCACAGAACCGTTGCCCTTGAAAACATTCAAACAGCGTATCCGGGAAGATTCAGTCATTTTGAGGCAGAAAGGCTGACAAAAACCATATTTAAAAATATTGCCGGCATCCCGTTTGAAGTGATCTGGTTCTATGGAAAGTCATGGAAAACCCTGGCCCCGTATTTTTCGGTAAAAGGCCGCAGATATTTTGAAAATGCAAAAAAAAAAGGCAGGGGAATTATTTTGCTCACCTGTCATATGGGAAATTTTGAACTGCTTGTGGCAGCCCAGCAGGCAGCCGGGATAAAATATCTCTATGCGATATACCGGAAATTTGACTTTTTGCCCCTGGAACATCTCATGCTTGAGATGCGGCAGCGGTTTGGGACTGTGATGATCCCCACAGGGGGGGCAGCCAGAAAAATTGACAAAATTTTGCATCACGGGGGCGTTGTGGCCACTTTGTTTGACCAGAATGCCGGATGGTATAATGGTGTGGTCACGGATTTTTTCGGCAGACCGGCCTGTTCCAAAAACAGCGTGGCCAAACTTGTTTTAAAATCCAGTGCTTCGGTGGTGCCGGTTTTCATGGTGAAAAAAAATGCCCGTTATGTTGTTGAATTTCTGCCGGAAATTCCTCTGCAGAGGACCGGTTGCCCCATCAAGGACATTGAAGTCAATACCCAGAATTATGTAACAGCTGTTGAAACCATGGTCAGACAATGCCCGGAACAATATTTCTGGGTACACAACCGGTGGAAGACCAAGCCCTTCTCTACTATTTGATGAAGATGGAAATATAAGGATACTATTTTTGCATAAACAGCCTCCATTGTGCATCACTGCCTTTTATGATACCCGGCCGGGACATGTAAAACAGACCCGGGGCCTGATTCATGCTTTAAAGGAATTCACCCCGGTTCAGGCAGCCGAGGTGTTTTTGCCCGATTACAACCTGTCCCGCATTTTTCATGATTGGCTGGGCTTCTTGGGGGGTAAACTGAAAAATAAAAAATCAGATCCGGCGAAACCGGATCTGATTCTGGGTACAGGCACCCACACCCATATCCCCATGCTTTTGCACCGCCGCAGACACGGGGGAAAGGTTGTCACCTGCATGACCCCTGAATGGCCTCTGGCAAAGTATATGGATCTGTGTTTTATCCCGGAACATGATGCCCCGAAAGCAGCAGACAATATTGTTACCACCCTGGGGCCGCCCAATACAGCGGTTAACTGCAATATCCATGATCCTTTGCAGGGGCTGGTTGTCATTGGCGGCATAGACAGCAAAACCCATCACTGGGATAATGAAAAAATGGCAGATCAGGTCTGCCGGGTGCTTGATATCCAGCCCCATATTTCCTGGACCCTGTCCACCTCTCCCCGTACCCCCAATGAAATGGTTTTCATGCTGGCTGATATTGCAAAAGACTGTTCCGGCACTCGGTTTGTTCCCTTTGAACAAACCGGTTCCGGCTGGATTGAAAACCGGTATGCAGAATCCAATGTTGTATGGGTGAGTGCGGATTCTGTTTCCATGGTATATGAGGCGCTTTCAGCTGGATGCCGGGTGGGCATTCTGCCGGTGGACTGGAAAAAAAAGGGAATCCGGCTGGCCCGTGCAATTGCGCTTCTGGAAAAAAACAACAAAATTGTATCCTTTGCATCATTTATGCAGAATGCGGTATATCCGGATTATTCACACCTGAATGAGGCCCGGCGGTGTGCCGCAACAATATTGGAGAGATGGTGGCCCGATCGCTTACAATAGTTCAGATGCTGCCGGAATTGATCACCGGCGGGGTTGAAAGAGGCACCCTTGAAACAGGTGCGTTTTTTGTAAAAAACGGCCACCGGTCCATTGTGGTTTCCAATGGCGGCCCAATGGTGGAAGCGCTTATAAAAAATGGCAGTGAACATATCACCCTGCCTGTGGGAGAGAAAAATCCCAGGGCTTTGTTTTGCATACCCCGCCTCAGACAATTGTTTATAAAAGAAAAGGTGGACATACTGCACCTGCGCTCCAGATTACCGGCGTGGATGGGACTGCTGGCGGGAAAATCCATCCCCGGAGCAACACGGCCGAGAATTGTGACCACATTTCACGGATTTTATTCAATTAACCGATACTCTGCGGTCATGACCAAAGGGGAACGGGTTATTGCGGTTTCCAAACTGATCAAGGAGCATATCTGTCACCAATATGGTGTCTGTGGAAAACATGTGAAGGTAATCCATCGCGGTTTTGATGCATCATGCTTTGATCCTCTGCTGGTAGATAAACAAAAGGTGTCTGATCTCAGGAAAAAGTGGAAAATTGATGAAAGAAGCGGTCCTGTTCTGATGCTCCCTGGAAGGTTTACAGAACTGAAAGGCCACAGGCTTTTTTTATCAGCCCTTGAGAAGATAAAGCATCTTTCATGGACTGCTGTCCTGGTAGGAGATATGAATGAAAAACCTGACTATGCTGCCCGGTTACAAAAAGAAGCATTGGAAAAAGGTTTGGGAGACCGGGTTGTTTTTGCAGGGCATTCCAGTGACATGGCAGCTGCCTTTATGCTTTGTGATGTCACCATAAGTGCTTCCATCCATCCGGAGTCATTCGGCAGGGTAGGGGTGGAGTCCCAGGCCATGGGCGTTCCTGTGGTGGCAACAGCACACGGCGGAAGCCTTGAAACCATTGTTGCTGGAAAAACCGGCTGGCTTTTTTCTCCTTTTGATGTGGAGGGGTTTGCAAACGTCCTGGCAGAAGCTGTAAAAGATGAACAAAAAAGAAAAAAAATGGGTGCCAGGGCCATGGCATGGGTGGCAGATCATTTTACCACAGCCCATATGTGCGCAAAAACCCTCAGGCTGTATGAAGAATTGGCGGCAGCACCGCCACGCCTGTGAGAAACCGTGATACAATACCCAACACTTCTGTGAACACTTTTTAAACTAACGCGGGAAACCCGCAACCCATTTGTCCCTTCTCATTTTCTTGTTTTTTTTAAAAGAAACTGAGGAGTAAGGCACTAAGGCTGGCATCGTAAAAATAAAATGGCTTTTATATGGCAAAGAAGAAAATGGTATGCAGACATTAAAAAATGTGACACCCATGAAATGGGGCAGATATCTGGATAACACCATCCTGTTTCTCGGGGCTGCTGTTCCCGTGGGAATTGTGATCGGAAATGCAGGGTTTGAAGCCATGGTTTCCCTGGCAGGTCTTGTCTGGATCGTTAGAGCCGTTATTTTGCGGGAAAATCCGTTCTCCCGCATTGTCACCAACCCTGCGGTTCTGGCATGGGCGGCCTGGCTTTGCTGCATCGTCTTAAGTCTTGCCATTAACGGTGCCGGGAGCAAAGGGGCATTACATGACATTGTTTTTATCCGGTTTTTTCTTTTTGTCTGCGCAATGCTGGATCTGTCAACCCGAAGACAGATCAGCAGGTATCTTTTATGGGGCCTTGCAGCAGGTGTCTTGTTTGCCGGCGTGAATACACTCATGGCCTATGGTGCCGGCTATGATCTGTTTGGCCGTTCCATTGAACGGTATACAAGCAAACTCAAAGAACCTGCCAGGTTCGCAGGGATGTGCGCCATGGCAGCGCCATTTTTTCTGACCTGGGCACTGACAGCCAGATCTGAAAAATCAAAGCACTGGGTTTTCTTTTTAATAATCGGGATGACTGCTTTGATGATTCTGGTTCAAACCACCATTAGAACTGCCATTATTGCTTCTTTCTCCGGGATATTTTTCGGAATTTTGTTCTTTCGGTATAAAAAAATGGGCTGGGTTGAAAAAATTTTGTGGCCTGTTTTGCTTGTTACCGGGATCTGGATCACCGTGCATTGGGTAGAAGGGGATAGTTTGCTGACATTTTATCACCGTATTGCCATATGGAAGATATCTGTTGCCATGTGGCAGGAGAATTTTCTGCTGGGAGTCGGGGTGTCTGCGTATAAAGACATCTATGCGGCCTTTGCACTGTCAGGAAAGATTTCCCCCTATGTGGCACCCACAGGGGAGGTGTTTGACATCACAAAGGCATACCATGCCCATAATCTTTTTCTGATGCTGCTGTCATCAACCGGTATTCTGGGGTTGGCATCCTTTATCTGGCTGTTTGCGTGCTGCATATGGGAAACGGTAAAAAACACCATGCAGTGGAAATCCGGCCTGGCAACCTGGCCGGTGGTTTTCCTGGTAAACGGACTGGCTGGTTCCAATATCTATAATTCATGGTATCAGGCACTGTTTGCATTTTTTGCCGTACTGGCCTTGACCGGCAGACCGGTTACGCCTGTATTAAAAAAATGACAATACAGGGGTCACGGTTTTACATCCGGCCAGCCTGTGATGATTGGTGATTTTTCCATACGTAATTTTGTTGGGTCATAGATATTTTTTTGTAATGATCTGCAATTGCAGTGGGGGATACATGCTTGTGCTTGATAACAATCTGCTGATCAATCAGGGAAGAACGCGTGCCTGTTATCAGCACCCTGGGGCCAAAGACCTGGTGGTCAAGGTGCCTGTGGGAAATAAAAAAGCAGACAACCAGTCCAATTTAACCGAAC
>JAABTU010000110.1 GCA_011389715.1 Desulfotignum sp. | reverse complement strand
CGTTTAGGAGAGGCGCATATGCTTGAAATAGCTGTCAAAGGAAATAGAAACTACTGGTTGTGGATCATCTTTCTGCTGATCGTGATCGGGATCGGTAAAATTGCCTATCTGGATCAGTTTTTCAACGGGCTGATGATCACGGGCATGAGCCGTGATGTCTCCTGGGGCTTTTATATTGCCAACTTCACCTTCCTGGTGGGGGTGGCAGCAGGCGGGGTCATGGTGGTTATTCCCTATTACCTGCATGATTATGAAAAATTCCACAGGATCACCATCCTGGGGGAATTTCTGGCCGTGGCCAGCCTGGTCATGTGCCTTTTGTTCATCATCGTGGACCTGGGCCAGCCGGTGCGCATGCTCAATGTGCTGCTGTACCCTTCCCCCAAATCGATGCTGTTTTATGACATGCTTGTTCTGAACGGATACCTGTTTTTGAACATTGTCATCGGCTGGAAAGTACTGGAGGCGGAACGGAACCAGGTCCAACCCCCGGCATGGACCAAACCGCTGATCTACCTGTCCATCCCGTTCGCCATCGGCATACACACGGTCACAGCATATCTGTACTGCGGCCTGCCGGGAAGGGGCTTCTGGCTCACCGCCATTCTGGCCCCCAGATTTCTGGCATCAGCCTTTGCTGCAGGACCGGCTTTTCTGATTATATTATGTTATATCATCAGAAAATTCACCAAATTCGATCCGGGCTGGGAAGCCATGCAGACCCTGTCCAAGATTGTCTGCTACGCCGTCATCGCCAATCTGTTTTTCTTTTTGTGCGAGGTGTTTGTGGTGTATTATTCCGGCATTCCCGGACACCAAACCCATCTCCAGTACCTTTTGTTCGGATACCATGGATACAATTCCCTGGTTCCCTGGATGTGGAGCGGGTTTATTTTAATGGCGGTTGGTGCAGTTTTTCTAGTGATTCCCAGATTGAGAAACAATTACATCCTTTTGCCGGTGGCCTGCGCCATGATCTTTATCGGTGCATGGATCGACAAGGGCTTAGGCATGATCTCAGGGGGGTTTGTGCCCTCTCCGCTGCACCATGTGACTGAATACGCCCCCACGCTCCAGGAAATCATCATCACCCTGGGGGTATATGCCGCAGGATTTCTGGTGCTCACCATTTTGTATAAACTTGCCACCACCGTAAAAGAAGAGGTAAATGGCTGATGCCATGACATCTTTCATTATATGACCACAGGATGGTCATTACAACAGGGGGGTGACATACGGCACTCCCCTGTTTTTTTTATGGAAATGCAAAATTACAGATGCAAATATGAAACCCTTCAGGATGCCATATGTAAAATTTCATGAGATCCCGTTGGAAACATTGAAAAACCGGTTTTTGGCCGCAATTTACCGACAGGATGCCCAAAAAGCCCGCACCGCCTTTCTTATGATTTTAAATGCAGCGCAACAGAGCCTGCCGGAGCCGGGAGAAACCTGCGAAAAACTGCTGCGGCAGATCCAGACAGCCGTTCTGCGCTTCAAACCCTTTGTAACCTCCCCTCAGGTTGGCCTTACAGCGCCCTTTCAGGCATTGAATACTTTGCTGGCGGATGTTGTAAAGTCACGGTGTCGTGCGGTGTATCATGTATCATATACAGACTGGCAGACCCGTGTAAACCTGGTGCCCTGGCAGATGGACCTTTTGTTTAAAAACGCCATTACCGTGCAGCTCACCTCCGGATGCTCCCATTTCTGCCGGCGGTGCAATGAATGGGCCCTGCCCGGCATCAGAAGCCATTTTTCACACGATGCCGCCGCACAGATCATAAAACAGCTTCTGGTGCAGCGCAACACAGATACCGCCCTGTACGGTGCATCAGATCCCCTGGACTGGCAGGACGGTGCCCATACCCTGGCAGATCTGCTGACACCCATGGGAAGCGCTGCCTGCTTCAGTCTTTTGACCAAAGTGCCAAGGGCCGGACAGAAGGTATTACAGACACTGGTCCACCGGAATATCGCCCTGTCTGTGAGTGTGACAGATGCAAACCGGAACCGCATCAAAGCGCTGGAAAGGCAAACCGGCATAAAACTTGCCAAGCAGCACGACTCAGATGACCTGCTCATACCGGCAGGACTGGATGAAGATTTTACCACGGTGAAATCCTCCATCACCGATGCCTATGGTACGGAAATCACCCCGGAAGGGGCTTTTATCATCATCCCGACCTTCACCTGTGCCCTGCATCCCATGGGCCACAAAAAACTGCCGGTCACCGACAAAACAGCAGTTTTCCCGGTAAAAAAAATCGGGCGCCAGGCCCTGCTGAAAGACTATTTCAAACCCCTGGAAGTAGTGGGGCAGGAAAACACCCCCTTTTACCTGTCTAAGCTGCTGGATATCCAGGTAGAAACGTTGCTGCTGGACAACGGCTCCATGGACCTGTCACCCCCGGGCATGCGCAATCTTAAGGAATATTTCACCATCTTTCAGGAATCTGCCCGGCTGCAGCGAAAACACATGACCCGGTCAATTGTTCAGGGGCTGAAAAAACAATTTTTCCCCCATGGCAGATACCATGACCTGACACAGGAACAACAGCAGTTATACCGGCAGAAAATTTGTGCCCATCTGGATTTTTGCAACAAAACTATTGTGGAACAATCCCGGACCTGCGCAGTGTCATTTTTTTTACAGGCTGCCCAAAATTTTCTGGCAGACCAGGAAAATAAAAAAACCATCATCGCCCATCTGATCAAACCGGAAGCAGACCGACTGGCAAACCGCTATGAACAAACTGCCCGGAAAACAGATGGACAACACATGCTTTCACATGATACAGATACCTTTTTTGATTGGTTCAGGTTCTATGTCACGGCCCTGGTTTTTGACCGCCACACCGAGGCTGTCACCCGGTTTATTCAGGCACGGCCGGCTGCATATGATCCCGTTGCAGACCGGTTTGTAAAAGATAAGGAAAGTATGCCATGAAGAATCCAGATGCAGTCATTATTTTTCCGCCGCCGATGGACCGTATTGCCCGGGTCTATCCTGCACCCCATTTTTTGTCTTCATTTATCAACAGCAATGGATTTTCTGCAAGGCCATTGGATTTGAATATCATTGCGCTGGGTAAACTTACCAGTCCATATTTTCTGGACAAACAGATAAACGCCGTTGCATCAACCAGAGCCGGACTGAAAAAATCAGGTCTTCATTCACAAAAAGAAAAAGAAGCATATACCGCAAGTTTGAGATCGACTGCCAGACTTTTGTATGGACGGGGTATCCATTCAGATCACCATCACATAAAAAACCTGATGGATATGGAAAATTGCGGCATTCGATATACAAGGATATTCATTGACCTGTTTAAAAAGTATTTTGGCCTTTTTTACAACACAAATATTCCGGAAATAGAAGATATAAAGACTTTTTTCTCCTGTCCTGAAGCCATCCTCATCAAAGACCTTTTACATGAGGAAATAAAACGCTCAATCATCGATAAACAGATACCGGTCATTGGATTTTCCATCCCTTTTGCCCAGCAGTTTCTTCCTGCAATGATATTGGCCGGTGAAATCAAAAAAAAGATGCAGGATGTGCATATTTGTTTTGGTGGCCCGATCATTACCCTGCTGTCTGAAAAGTATCTGAAAGCGGTGATAAAAGTCGCACCTGTGGATTCGTTTGTCAGGTATGACGGGGAAGTGCCTTTGCTGCAGGTATTACGCTATAAATTGCAGGATCAGGCTGTTGATGATACAAAAAATGTGATCTTACATGATGGAGTAAACAAAAGTGCAGACCCATCTGATGCTGCCCCCCAGTGGAAAGGCAAACAGGTGCACACCCACAATAGATTCCAAAAGGAAAATATGGGGTATTTTTCAAAAAATGCCCCCATCCCTGTAACCCAGTCAACCGGATGTTATTGGAAAAAATGTTCATTTTGTGATTACATCAATCTTCACAAAGACAAAATTTACCGGCCAAGGCCTATAAGTGAAATCATTGCCGACATAAAATATTATAACGCTCTGAAATTTACAAATTTTCGCATGCTGGCTGAGGCAATACATCCAAAACATGCCAGTGAGATTGCAACTGCCTTGTTGTACAATCATTTAAATATTTCCTGGCATTCTTTTTTACGGGTTGATGAGGGGTTTACCACAAAGATATTACAATCAATGGCAAAGAGCGGGTTCAGCTGTACCGTAGGGATGGAATCTGCCAATGAATGTGTATTACAGACACTCAACAAAGGATACAACAAAAAAATTATCAGACGATTTTTTGAAAATCTGCGCAGCGCATCACTTATGAACAACCATCTGAATGTTATCGTCGGCAGCCCCGGCGCCACCTATGATCAGGAACTTGAAACATTTGCGTTCTGCAGGGAATATACCGATATTTTCACCCGGTTTAAAGCCGGTATTTTCACGTTGACACCAACATCTGACATGGGAAAAAACCCGCACAAATATGGTATACGGATTAAAGACCGCGGAACCGATAATCAGCATATGCATGGACGAATATCATCAATGGCTTTTGATGACCCCAAGGGAATGACACATGAAGAAAAATTACGCATTCTTGAACGTTATGGCCAATTAAACAAAGAGATAAAAAACCAGCGAAGGTTCAACGGTTGTCTGGACAGAATTACAGCAGCCGGGTCCGGTGCTGACATAAAAGGGTTCGCATTTGCTTTTGAAAAATTATTGGTCCGCCAAAGGGTGATGCACCATGCTTTCCATGGACAAGGTGATTATATGGTTGTCAATATTTCTGAAAATCGCGATCATCAGGTTTTTATCGACAAACAGCAGGCTGATGTAATGGACAGTCTGAGAGACAGCATATTCAGCTGCGAAGATGTCATGGCGATCACAAAAGATGAGAATACTGCATTGCATTTCATAAAAAAAATGGCAACCGGATATTTGATCAAAGCAGCAGATATAGATCATGGAATCCAGTAAAGACAAGACAAGGTGTTTTTAGAAATTGCTCTCCAAAAATTATCTGCCGTATTTGAACCCGGGCTGCACTTTTATCAATTGTTTGGTATAGGGATGTTCCGGGTGACGGATAATGTTGTCTGCTGTATTGATCTCCACAATATGGCCTTCGTGGATAACCGCAATCCTGTCGCACAGGTATCTGGCGGCCGCCAGGTTATGGGTGATGAACAAAAAAGTCATGCCAAAGGTTTCTTTGATTTCCTGGAGCAGCTTGAACAACTGAATGGCAATGGTGGCATCCAGCATGGAAGTGGGTTCATCCGCCACGATAAATTCCGGCTCCACCACAATGGCCCGGGCAATGGCCACCCGCTGGCGCTGTCCCCCGGAAAGCTGGTGTGGATACCGGTTGTAAAACGCTTTCCCCGGAGACAGTCCCACGGTTTCCAGGGTGTGGGTCACCTTTTCCGACCGGGTTTCAGGGGTACCGATCTTCTGCACCACCAGCGGTTCCATAACGGTTTCTGCAATGGACAGGTGGGAATTGAGGCTCTGGTAGGGATCTTGAAAAATCATCTGCACCCTGGAACGAAATTCTTTTAAGGCATGGCCTTTTAAGCCCCTGACAGGAACCTTGTTGAACAGAATTTCACCGGCAGTGGGCTCCTCAAGTCTGAGCAAAAGCCTGCCGGTGGTGGTTTTGCCGCTGCCGCTCTGTCCCACCAGACCGAAAATTTCCCCTGTTTCAATGCAAAGATCAATACCGTTCAAGGCCAGAACCGGATTCTGGTGTCCGGCAAACAGCTGTTTTCTGGGAAAATAGGTTTTGCTCACCCCTTTCATCTCAACCAGGGGCGATTTTTTTTTATCAGGTTTTCCCATGGCCGCCTCTGATGATTTGTGGTTCACAGCAAAATGCTTTGTGGGTGCCGGATATCTCAATCCAGTCAGGTGCCTCTTTTCTGCAGACACCTGAACAGACCTTGCAATTGTCGGCAAACCGGCAGGAGCCGATGTCTGATAAAAGATCCGGGGATTCCTGCATGTCCGGAATGACAATATCGTTCAGGTTGTCCAAAGACAGATAAGAACC
>JAABTU010000109.1 GCA_011389715.1 Desulfotignum sp. | reverse complement strand
GGCTACACCGGGTTGCTGTCTTTCATGCACAACACCTACATGGGAATCTGTGCCTATGCCGTGGGGCTGTTTTTGATCCATATCTCCCCCGAGTCACTCTGGCTGGCCTGTTTCGCAGGTGTTGTGTTCACAGCCCTTGTTGCATTGCCCGTTGGATGGATCCAGGTGCGGACCGGGGGCTTGGCCTTTGCACTGTTGACCCTGGCATTCGGCATGATGTTTTATACCATTGTCTGGAAATGGTATTCCCTGACCGGCGGGGATGACGGATTGATGGGCATGCCCAATCCGGATATCACGCTGCTTGGATGGCATCTGGGGAATTCGGGCAACCCGACAACCATTTATCTTTTTACTTTGATAATTGTGACCATCTGTTTTTTTCTCACACGCAGAATCATTAATTCCCCTTTCGGAGCTGTTCTGGAAGCCATCCGGGAAAATGAAGACCGTGCCGCCTTCATCGGGATTAATGTCCGCAGATACAAACTTTTAGGGTGGATGCTGGCCTGTATCCTGGCCAGTATCGCCGGCGCGTTGTTTATTTTATACAAAGGCTATATCGGGCCGTCCACCATGAGCGCATTTGCCGGAGCCGGTGTTTTGATGATGGTTCTTCTGGGCGGAATGGGGTCTTTGTGGGGGGCGTTTGCCGGGGCCGTCATTTTTATTTATATCCAGGATTATATCAGCACCATGACAGAGCATTGGGAGATTTTTCTCGGTCTGTTCGTGATTTTTCTGGTGTTGTTTTTACCAACTGGATTTGCCGGCCTGGGAGATTACTTCAAACGATTTAGAAAGGCGTGAACATGGGAGAACTGCTGCTCTGTACAGAAAATGTCTGCTGCAATTTTGGCGGCGTAATGGCGACAGACAATGTCTGCTTCAGTACAAACCATAGTGGTTTGACATCCATTATCGGCCCGAATGGTGCAGGCAAAACTACTTTTATCAATATTGTCACCGGAAAACTGAATGCCAGCGCAGGCAAAGTGATTTTTAAAGAACAGGACATCACCAACAAGTCACCCCATGAACTGGTAAAAATGGGCATTTGCAGAACATTTCAGATTAACAGCCTGTTCCAGAACTTAAGCGTTTATGAAAATTTACGTATCGCCAGACAGGCCATGCATGGTGGCTCTTTACGCCTGTTATCATCAAAACAGAGCTTAAAGGAAGTGACGGAAGACACCTGGACAATGCTGGAACGGCTGGGGCTGAAAGATATGGCGGCCCGGCCTGCAAAAAATCTCGCTTATGGTGATCAACGGGTTCTAGAGGTGGCCATTGCCATGGCTGGTGATCCGAAAATTCTGTTTCTGGACGAACCCACTGCCGGGATGTCACCCGCCGAAACCATGCATATCTCAAAAATGATAAAAGAGCTTGCCAAAGATATCTGCGTTGTTTTGGTCGAACACGACATGGATATGGTAATGAGCATTTCAGACAGGATTACCGTCTTACAGAACGGCGCGATTATTTCTGAAGGAACGCCCGAGGAAATCCAAAACAACCAACAGGTCAGGGAGGCGTATCTTGGGAAAGAAGAATAAGATCCTCGAGATTAAAGATATTCAAACCTATTATGGTGTCAGTCACATTATCCAGGGATTATCCCTGTTTGTGGAAGAAAAAGAAGCGGTTTCGATTCTTGGGAGAAACGGCGTGGGAAAAACGACGACCCTTCGTTCGATTATCGGCCTGACCCCGCCTCGCTCCGGAAAGATTGTCATTGACGGCAAGGAAACCACCCGGTGGCCGCCCCATAAAATTTCCCAGATGGGGGTGGCTTATGTACCGGCAGAAAGGCATATTTTTCCGGGACTGACTGTGGAAGAAAATCTCAGGATGGCTGCCAGGCCGGGAAGTGGTGAAAACGCATGGACCATTGAAAGAATTTGCGATCATTTTCCGATACTGGCCGAGCGAACCACACAGAACGGCGCGACTCTCAGTGGGGGGGAACAGCAGATGCTGGCCATTGGGCGTGCACTTGTCAGTAATCCAAAGATTATCATCATGGACGAGCCCTCACAGGGGCTTTCTCCATTACTGGTTCAAATGATTACAGATGTTGTTCTCAATTTCTGTGTACAGTCCGGAATAACGCTGCTGATTGTCGAGCAGAATTACAGGATGGCATTAAAGGTGGCTGACCGGCACTATTTAATGGATACCAGAGGCGAGATCGTTTCAATTGCTTCAACCAGAGAGCTTGAAGACAATCCGGAAATCATTCAGTCTCATCTGGCTGTATAACGACGTTATTTATGATTCTGAAAACCTATTTTCATTTGTATGTAAAATAAAATTATGCACAGCACTTTTCACAACAAAATAATGTTTTTCGGCTGTCCTATGGACTGTGATGAAAAATATGACTCCATCCAGGAAAAACGGCATATGCTTCATACAGCAGAAGGATTTGACGATCCCCTGGATGGTGTCATGGCATCTTTTTGCAGACAGGATGTCCCGACAGATCGCTGGAAGAATCTCGGGTCATTACCCGTGCCGTCCTGGCTTGGACCCAAGCCGCCTTCAAAGGACCGTGAAAAAATCGATACCGAAAATTTTATTGCGTTTATTGACGGCGACGGCTGTAAAAAAATGGCCAAAGAAGCAGGTCAGTTCGTAATGGACCGGATTCTGCCGCACATCCCCTGTATGGTCGCCGTTGATCATTCTCTGACAGGAGGTGTTTATTCGGCCCTGTCCCACCATTATGGCCGAGAAAATCTGTCCCTGATTATTATAGACAGCCATACGGATGCGATTTCCATGCCCGTGCTTGCAGGGGCCATTCAATATGATACAGAGATCAATACGTCATCGGTTCATGACAGCAAAGATCCATTTTTATATAATCGGTCGGATTCATACAATGCCAGTTCGTTTGTCCATCATCTTGTCATGGAAAACCAGGTGGACCTTAAAAATGTATTTATCATCGGGGTCAGCGATTATCCTGAAAAAAAATTTTTACGAATCAAGGACCCCCGAATTAAAAAATATACCCATACGTATGTGAACCTCAAGCGCCGGGGAGCCAAAATTATTACCCAAAAAGAATGCAAACTCAATTTTAAAAAAATTACCGGCCTTCTCAATAAAATTGTAACGCCGTATGTCTATGTGTCTATTGATATGGACATCGGGGCCAACACCGCACTTGACGGTGTGAGGTTTCGAAACTGGAAAGGATTGAACGAATCACAGATATATAAACTGACAGATGCTGTGGCCGGAATTTTTTCCGGTTCAATTCAACTGGCCGGCATGGATATCTGCGAAATAGATTCCCGAAGGGCGGGTGTTGTCAACCCTTCAGGTAACACCCCTTCAGGTAAAGACAGGACATATGAAATAGCGGCAAATTTGATCAGGAAAATAAGTTTTAATACGGAAGCATCAGGGGACACCTGTTCCGCTTCCGGTTAATATTTTAATAGCGGTTGGAAAAACAAGAAAAAATTATACACAAACAAGGAAGAAATTTAAACAAAGGAGCAAAAATGGAAGAGAACAGGTATTTTGATATTGAAGATGAAACCGCAGAGGTTCCCGTAAAAAAGCTGAAATATTTTGTCGACGGAGAATTCAAGGTATCTTCGACAAAAAATTACATGGATTGCTATAATCCTTCCACAGGAGATATTATTGCCCATGCCCCGAAATGTACACAGGCAGAGGTGGATGCCGCCATTGAAAGTGCCACCAACGCATATCCTGAATGGTCTCAAACGCCTGTGAGCAAACGAGTCCAGGTATTATACAAATTCAAAGCCCTGGTTGAAGAACACCTGGAAGAACTGACCTATCTTCTGTGCCAGGAAGAAGGTAAAAACTGGACGGAATCCATGGGCGATGTGTTAAAGGTAAATGAAGTGGTTGAATTTGCGTGCGGCGCGCCTCACCTGATGAAGGGTGAATCTCTCATGCAGGCCAGCAAGGGGTATGATACGGTTCTTTACCATCATCCCATCGGTGTGTTTGCCGGTATTGCCCCCTGGAATTTTCCAGCGATGATACCCCATGGGTGGATGTCACCCATCTGTATTGCCACAGGAAACTG
The DNA here is from genome assembly GCA_011389715.1 of Desulfotignum sp. Classification (GTDB taxonomy): domain Bacteria; phylum Desulfobacterota; class Desulfobacteria; order Desulfobacterales; family Desulfobacteraceae; genus Desulfotignum. The sequence goes on along the minus strand of JAABTU010000109.1, from coordinate 1,948 downwards.
CATGGTTCTCAAGGCAGCCAGTTTTGTTCCCCAGTCATCTTTGAGACTTGCCGAACTCTGGCGTGAAGCCGGTCTGCCCAAAGGGGTTCTCAATATCGTGACCGCCGGAAGAAATGAAGCGGAAATTTTCCTCAAACATCCGGATATCAAAGGTGTCAGCTTTGTAGGTTCCACCAGTGTGGGAAAACATATCTACAAAACGGCGGCGGCTCACGGTAAACGGGTTCAGGCACTGACGGAAGCAAAGAACCATGCGTTGGTCATGAGGGATGCAAAACTTGAAAGAACGGCCAGAGGAATCATCAATGCCTATTGTGGATGTGCCGGTGCAAGATGTATGGCCTGCCCGGTGATTGTGGTTGAAAATGCCATTGCTGACGAGCTGATCAGCTACCTGAAGAAATTTGTTGCAGAGATGAAGCTCGGACCGGCTTATGACCCCGATACCGGCATGGGACCCATCATGAATGAAGGCCACTTGAAATTTGTCGCCGACTGGATTGAAAAAGGGATCGAAGAAGGCGCTGAACTCATCGTAGATGGAAGAAATCCTGTGGTAAAAGGGTATGAAAACGGATTCTATCTGGCCCCGACCATTTTTGACCATGTCACCCCGGAAATGACCATCGGTGATGAAGAGGTGTTTGGTCCTGTGCTCTGCATCAAACGAGTGGATACCTTTGAAGAAGGCCTGGCCATCATGAACAAAAGCCGGTTTGCCAATGGATCGGTTATTTATACCCAGAATGGACACTATGCCCGTGAATTTGCATTCCGCACAGATGCCGGTATGGTGGGGGTGAATGTGGGTATTCCGGTCCCCCTGGGAATTTTCGGGTTTACCGGGCACAAAGATTCCTTTTTCGGGGATCTCCATGTCATGGGCAAAGACGGATTTGCATTCTTCACAGAATCCAAGTGTGTCACCCAGACCTGGTTTCCTGAAACAGAAGAAGCGGTTGGAAAGGTAGACACTTGGGATGGGACCATTTCTTCCATGCCGGACAAATATAAATAGCTCTGTTCACAGGTGATACCCGCCTGTGTCTCAACGAATCTGCGGCCGTCTGTTTTTTTATGGACTGCCGCAGATTTGCATACCTTCTGTTATGGATTAAATGGTGCTGTCTGATATTTTTTAGTCATGGTTACCGCTTGTGAGAAAAGGGGATCTCTGATAAAAGCCATTTGTCGTTTTGCGTAAAAATGAGGAGATTCACACATGCAGCATCTTATTCCTGAAATACAAAGCCTGGGCATTCATGTTCATGAGGAAATGATCGGGCGCAAAGGCGGAGCAGGGCCTGCCGAGGGTCGTGCATTCCTTGTCAACGGGATACCGGTCAGTGTGCCCATTGCGGCAGACTATGTTTCAAAATCACCGTACACCCTGAAAGAAACAAAATCCGGATATTGTCTGTTAAAAAACAACACCCCGGTCTTGTCAACGATCCAGGTGGTTCCGGAACCCGGATTTTACTCCAGATTCACAGACGATGGCATCTCTTACAGGCAGATCGCTCTCCTGCATGGCAAAGACTGCCTGGCAACAACGGTATTACAGAAATGTGTCCATTGGAAACATGCCAGAAAGTGCCGTTTTTGTGCCACTGAAGCCTCTCTTTCCAACAAGCAGACCATTGCAGAAAAGACCCCTGCCCAGCTTGCCCGGGTGGCCCGGGCTGCCCGGGATATGGATGGGGTGACCCATATGGTTCTCACCTCGGGCACGGGTGATCCGCCGGGAAGCGAAATTTCGTATCTGGCGCAATGTGCCCGTGCCATAAAAGCCAGGGTCCATATACCGGTACAGGTTCAGATTGCACCGCCCAAAGATCTTGCCCTTATTGACGAACTCAAGGATGCCGGGGTTGAATCCATCGGCATCCATATTGAAAGCTTTGATGCGGATATTCTTTCAAAAGTAGCCCCTGCCAAAGCAAACATC
>JAABTU010000108.1 GCA_011389715.1 Desulfotignum sp. | reverse complement strand
AGCCGCTTGCCCTCTTTTACCGCAATGGCTTCATTTTTGGGATCAATGATGAAAATGGCGGAAGGCAGCCTTTTCATGTTGCTGATGCCACCGATGGCAAATTCCAGTTTCTCTTTTTCCTTGAGCATTTTTGACTGTTCTTTTTTGGGATAATTTTCAAGGGTACCGTCATTTTCAATGGAATTGAGAAAGTGAAACCGGGTGATGTTGTTTTTAATGGTCTGAAAATTGGTCAGCATGCCCCCCAGCCACCGGTTTTCAACATAAAACATCTCCGCCCTGTTGGCTTCTTCATAAATCGCTTCTGATGCCTGTTTTTTTGTACCCACAAACAAAACATCCTTGCCTTCTGATGCAATGCCCTTGATAAAATCATGGGCCTGTTTGAACAGTTTGACCGTCTGCTGCAGATCAATGATATAAATGCCGTTTCTTGCCCCGAAAATATATTTTTTCATTTTGGGGTTCCAGCGTTTGGTCTGGTGTCCGAAATGCACACCTGCTTCCAAAAGTTCTCTGATCGTAATGTAAGCCATGTGTTCTCCAAATTATTCTTCTAATGGTTTTGATTTCCTTCACCCATTTCATTCCCGGAAATCAACTCTTTTACAAGCACCGGATCCCGGGTCCATGGATGTGCGTTTTGGTAATATTTACAAATCCTATCATCTATATCAAAAACCAGGCAATTAATCAATTTTTTTTTTAAGGTGCACCACCCGGTCATGGCCGGCCATATCTTTAATACATGCAATTGTGTCATACCCTGCGCAGGTTTTTCCAAAAGCCATGACGTCTGAATTCTGGTCATACCCGATTTCCACAAGCAGATCTCCGCCAGGTACAAGATAATCACAGGCAGATGCCAGAATATTTCGGATACAACCCAGGCCGTCCGGCCCGCCGTCAAGGGCGGAAACCGGTTCGTATTTTTTAATTTCCGGCGCCAGACCGGTGATGGATGTGGTGGGGATATACGGGGGGTTGGACACAATGATATCAAAAAAAGGAACGGTGGTGAGGGGATCAAACCAGGACCCCTGGAAAAAAAAGATGTTAGCCGTTTTTTCCCGGCAGGCATTTTCCCGGGCCGTGTCCAGGGCGGCGGCTGAAATGTCACCGGCAAAAAACCGGTTCTGTGGAGCGGCTTTTGCCAAGGACACCACAATGGCCCCGGAACCTGTACCCAGATCCAGTATGGTGTTGTTTTTTTCAGTTTTTTTTACCAGCAGATCCAGGGTGGTTGTCACCAGGGCTTCCGTATCCGGTCTGGGAATGAGCACGCCGGGTCCCACCTGGAACCGGGATTCAAAAAACCCTTTTTCGCCGGTGATATAGGCCACTGGCTCATGGTTTCTGCGCCGGCAAATCAAGGTCTTGAACCGCGCAAGTTCCTGTTTTTCCAGGGGACGGTCGTGCTGCAGATACAGATCCAGGCGCCGGATTCCCAGGCAGAATCCCAGCAGGATTTCAGCGGTCAGGCGGGGGCTGTCAACCCCGTGTTTTTTAAAATAGGTTTCTGTCCAGGCAACCAGTTTGAAAACGGTCCATTCCATTACGCAAGGGTGCGGCTTTCCTGTAATGCCTGGGCCTGGTGGTAAGTTTTCAACTCATCGATAATGGTCTGGATATCCCCTTCCATAATGCTGTCCAGCTTATACAGGGTCAGTCCGATGCGGTGATCTGTCATCCTGCCCTGGGGGAAATTATAGGTGCGGATGCGGCCGCTTCTGTCTCCGGTTCCCACCTGGCCTTTACGGTCAGCCGCCCGCTTTGCTTCCTCTTCTTGCATCCTGGCATCCAGGATGCGGGATTTGAGTACATTCATGGCCTTGGCTTTGTTTTTATGCTGGGATTTCTCATCCTGGCAGGTGGCCACCACCCCTGTGGGAACGTGGGTAACCCTGACAGCGGAATCGGTTGTGTTGACAGACTGCCCCCCCGGGCCTGATGCCCGGAAAACATCCACTTTTATGTCAGCCGGATTGATGTCAATATCAATATCTTCAGCTTCAGGCAACACTGCAACGGTCACCGCAGATGTGTGTATCCTTCCCTGGGTCTCGGTTTCAGGGACCCGCTGCACCCGGTGGGTCCCGCTTTCAAATTTAAAGGCACCAAACGCCCCCCTGCCCTGCACCAGACAAACCATCTCCTTGAACCCGCCGGCACTGGAATCGTTTTTCTCGATAATATCGATTTTCCAGTTTCTGGTCTCTGCATACCGGGAATACATCCTGAAAAGGTCTCCGGCAAAGATACCGGCTTCTTCTCCGCCGGTGCCGGCCCGGATCTCCAGGATCACATTTTTTTCATCCCTGGGGTCTTTGGGCATGAGCAAGGTATTGAGTCTGGATGTCAGGGTAGCCATCTGCTTTTCCAGAGAAGCGATCTCTTCTCTGGCCATGGACCGCATATCAGGGTCTGTGTCCTTGAGCAGTTCCCTGGCCTCTGAAAGTTCCGCCATAACCCCTTCATAGGTCCTGAACACCGGAACAATTCGGTGAAGATCCCCGTGCTCCTTTACATACTTCTGGTATTTGTGCTGGTCCTTTATCACCTCAGGGTCGCTCAGGAGGTGTTCCAGTTTTACATACCGTTCCGCAATGCCTTTTAGTTTTTCAATCATGGGCAAAAAATCCAAAAGGGGTGCCCCAAGGCAAGCCCCCTTTGTGAAATTTCATTGGATATGATGTTACACAAGTTTGGTTGCATCAAACCCGGCATATTTTCTTTTGAACCGGTCAATACGGCCGGCTGAATCCACCAGTTTTTGCTTTCCGGTAAAGAACGGATGGCAGCTGGAACAGATTTCCACTTTGATTTTTTCCTTGGTGGACCCTACCTCAAATGTCGCGCCGCAGGCACAGGAGGCCGTGGTTTTTGCATATTTCGGATGTATGTCCTTTTTCATTTTTCCTGTCACTCCTTACATCAGTCTTTTTGCAAAGACAGTTGATTCATAAAATTTTCGTTCAAGAATTCATCAATTCTAAAAACTCTTTATTATCCTTTGTTCCCTGCATTTTTTCAAGCAAAAACTGCATGCTGTCCACAGAATTTAAACTGGACAGCAGTTTCCGCAGGATCCAGACCCGGTTTAATGTCATGGGATCCAGTAGCAGCTCTTCTTTTCTGGTGCCGGATTTGTTTATGTCTATTGCCGGAAAAACCCGCTTGTCCGCCAGCTTTCTGTCCAGAACCAGTTCCATGTTGCCGGTGCCCTTGAATTCTTCAAAAATCACCTCATCCATTCTGCTGCCCGTGTCCACCAGAGCGGTGGCAATGATGGTGAGGCTGCCGCCGTCTTCAATGTTCCGGGCAGCGCCGAAAAATCGTTTGGGCCGGTCCAGTGCATTGGAATCCACCCCTCCGGACAGAATTTTACCGGACGGGGGCATCACCGCATTATAGGCCCTGGCCAGGCGGGTGATGGAATCCAGAAGGATCACAACGTCATGGCCCTGCTCCACGATGCGTTTGGCTTTTTCAATCACCATCTCCGCCACCTGCACATGGCGTTCCGCAGGCTCGTCAAAGGTGGAACTGATCACCTCGGCATCCACGGACCGGGTCATGTCCGTGACCTCCTCGGGCCGCTCATCAATGAGAAGAATCATGGGAACGATGCTTTTGTGAGAGGCGATCATGGAATTGGCAATATTCTGCAGCAGCATGGTCTTGCCCGCCTTGGGCGGGGAGACAATCAGCCCCCTCTGGCCGAACCCGACAGGGCACATCAGATCTATCACCCGCATGGAATAGTTGTCTGATTCCGCCTCAAGCTGCATTTTCTGCTCCGGATACAGGGGCAGCAGATTGTCAAACAAAATGGTCTCAGCCGCCAGTTCCGGGCTCTGGAAATTGACCGCCTCCACCTTGAGCAGGGCAAAATATCTTTCTGAATCCTTGGGCTGTCTCACCTGGCCGGAGATGGTATCCCCGGTTCTCAGGTTGAACCGCCTGATCTGGGAGGGCGAAACATAAATATCATCCGGGCCGGGCAGGTAATTGTACCCGGGTGCCCGCAGAAAACCAAATCCATCAGGCAGGATTTCCAGGGTGCCTTCACCATATACCTGGCCGCTTTTTTCTATGTTGGCCTGGAGCAGGGCAAAAATCAGTTCCTGTTTTTTTAATCCGCCGATCCCTTTGATATTGTTTTCTTTTGCAAGCTTGGTCAGCTCACTGATTTTCATTTTATTAAGATCTACAAGGTTCATTCGCGCTCCCACATGTTAAGTATTTTTCTGAATGCCGGTATGGTTTTTGTATTTGAATTCTTAATCTGTATTTCTCAATTTGTCTTTTTTAAGCGGTTTACACGGATCACTGGCAAGGACCAATTGTGTTTATACGGGATACCTTTCGATAGCCTGGAGATCTCAAAAAATTATGGAAATACAGACAGGTGGCTGGTATTTACTGGATACCGTCTGACTAATAGTGCATTAATATTGGGTTGTCAAGAACTCTTTTTTTATTTCAGCATACAGATCGGCAACAGATTCAAAGACTTCACATAGCTTCCCATGATTATGAATCACATAATCCGATAGCGCAACTTTTTTTTTCTGGTCCATCTGCAGGGATAAAATTTTCCGGGCATCTGCAGGCCGCACCCCGTCCCTTTCGGCGATTCTTTGTGCAAGCACAGCATCCGGTGCTGTCACCGCAACCACGGCATCAAACTCTTTTTCCATGCCTGTTTCAAACAGCAGCGGCACCTCTGCGGCGCAGGCCTTTTCAACGCCATAGTCCGCAGCTGCCATCTGCCTGAACAACGCTTCAAAAATAAGGGGATGAAGCAGGGCCTCAAGCTGTCTGCGCAGATCAGGGCTGTCCACCATCAGGCGCCGCATTTTGGCCCGGTCCAGGGTTTTATCAGGTGTTACCACCTGTGGGCCGAAAAGATTCACCACGCCGGCATACCCTTTATGCCCCGGCGCCACCACCTGCCTTGCGATCTGGTCACAATCCAGGGTCACCAGGCTCAGGGACGCAAAAGCCTTTAAAACAAGGCTTTTTCCGGATCCTGCCGATCCTGTCACAGCAATTTTTACAATATCTGAATGGTCCATCATGTTGACTTATAATACAGGGGTGTGGTATTTTTCAACCCTGTTCAGGCATTATCACAATTTTGCGGGATCCGGTAATATATGACCGGATCCCGGCCCAAGTTTTTTCAATACCCTAAAATTTACAGAAAGGAAGACCAAAACGTGGAAAGAACATTGTCCATTATCAAACCCGACGGGGTTGCCAAAAACGTTATCGGTGATGTCATCAAACGATTTGAAACAGCCGGCATCAAAATCGCTGCCATGAAAATGCTTCAGTTGACCAAAACCCAGGCCCAGGGATTTTATGCTGTTCACAAGGAACGCCCCTTTTTCGACAGCCTCACAGATTTCATGACCTCAGGCCCCATCGTGGTAATGGTCCTGGAAGGTGACGATGTGATCGCAAAAAACCGCAAGATCATGGGTGCCACCAATTTCAAGGAAGCAAAAGAGGGCACCATCAGACGGGAGTATGCCACGGACATTGAAAAAAATGTGGTCCATGGATCCGATGCCCCGGAAACCGCAGCCTTTGAAATCAGCTATTTTTTCAACAACCTGGAGATCCATTTTCGGTAGTTCCGCCCCAAAAAGATTGCAGTTCTCCCGCGTTAGGTTATATTTCCGTTGCCCTTTTATCCGGTACACACGGGTTCATGTTTCCGGTGCGGTAGCCATCCATATCCAGGCTCACAAAGGCAAATCCCATATTTTTGAGGGCGGCTGAAATCTGCTGCCGAAGCCTGATCATGGGCGCTATGGATTTTTCATCTGTTTCAATGCGGGCCAGACTGCCGTGGCAGCGAACCCGGACATGGGCAAATCCCAGTGATTTTATAAAGGCTTCTGCCTGTTCAATCTTCCCAAGGGCTTCAGCGGTTATGGGATCTCCACACGGAATCCGGGTGGCCAGGCAGGACTGGGACGGCAGATCCCAGGTAGCCAGGCCCATCTGCCTGGAACAGAT
>JAABTU010000107.1 GCA_011389715.1 Desulfotignum sp. | reverse complement strand
AATACCGGCGGCACTGGATGAAGCTGGCTCCCCGTAATGACCTGAAACTGGAAAAAAACGGTGTTTTCCAAATTGTCGGCAGATACCCACAGGTATCCCTTACCAGTAACAGACAGAAGATGCCAGTGGGACTGGTGAACATATCAGGCAGGGTGGTGGGGCCGGCCATGAATCTGGAGCTGCATATTGCTGATGAAAACGGATTTTCAGCGGACAAAAGCCTGATTTTATCAACAAATGCAAAAGGGCATATCCGGCAGTTAATCCAACTGCCGGGGGATGTCCGGGCCCTGCGCCTGGATATACTGACCCATGAAGGCGGGTTTACAATTGACAGGTTCAAGATTGTTGAAATAGATGATGCATGGGCCGTGGTGATGCAGTTACGGGAGTTTGTATCTCAGGGTGTACGACATCCTGGCCAGAGTATGCAAAAATTGCGCAAAGGCATCCGGTATTTCCGGATAAATGGCCTGTCAGCCACATTAAAAAGGATGAAAACCCCTCGGAGCGGTTCAGATTACCAGAAATGGGTCAAGGACTTTTCAACCATTACAGCGAATGACCAGGACCAGATTGCAGCCCATATTAAAAAAATGGCATACACACCTGTGATTTCCATTATCATGCCGGTGTATAACACCCCCAGACGTATGCTCATGGCAGCCATTGAATCTGTGCAGAACCAGTTGTATCCCCACTGGGAACTGTGTATTGCAGATGATGCATCCACCCTGCCGCATATTCGTGAGGTGCTGGAAGAATACCGGAAAAACGATGCCCGGATTAAACTGGTATTTCGAGAGGAAAATGGACATATTTCCGCCTGTTCCAACAGTGCCCTGACACTTGTTACAGGCGAATTCACCGCGTTGCTGGACCATGATGACAAGCTTTCCCCCCATGCCCTGTACATGGTTGCACATGAGTTGAACCAGTATCCGGATGCAGACATTATCTACAGTGATGAAGACAAAGTGGATAACCAGGGAAATCGGTTTTCCCCGCATTTCAAACCTGACTGGAATCCGGAACTGTTTTTTTCCGCCAATTACCTGTCCCATCTCGGGATTTACAGAACAGATCTTATCCGCTCTGTAAACGGGTTTCGCCAGGGTATGGAAGGCAGCCAGGATTATGATCTTGTGCTGCGCTGCTTGATGCACACAGAGTTTGATAAGATCCGGCATATTCCCCATATTCTGTACCACTGGCGGGCAGTGCCGGGATCCACTGCCCTGAACCGCGGGGAAAAAGACTATGCAACCACGGCCGGTGTTCTTGCCCTGCAGCATTATTTCAAACAAATCGATCCTGATATCCGGGTGGCTGCATGTGATGCACCCACCACCTACCGGGTCCGGTACCCGGTGAAAACCGAACCCGGGGTCTGCATTATCATCCCCACCAAAAATAACCACAACATGCTGAAAAAATGTGTGGACAGTATCTGGAAAAAAACAGAATACAGCAATTATACGCTGGCTATTGTCAACAACCAGTCTGACCAGCCAGCTACCCTTGCGTACTTGAAGCAGCTGGAAAAACATCCCGGATGCCGGGTCCTGAATTATGATTATCCATTTAATTATTCAGCCATAAATAATTTTGCTGTGGAAAATACCAGCAGCGATATGGTGTGTCTGATGAATGATGACATTGAAGTTATTTCCCCTGACTGGCTGTCGGAAATGGTGGCCCATGCCCTGCGCCCGGATGTCGGTGCAGTGGGGGCCAAGCTGCTGTATCCGGATAACCGGGTCCAGCATGCCGGTGTTATTCTGGGCCTTGGAGGGGTTGCCGGCCATTCCCACAAATATACAGACACCACCCATAACGCGCCCGGTTATTTTTACCGCCTGCAGATGTCCCAGATGATTTCAGCAGTGACCGCTGCCTGTCTTCTGGTGCGGCGCCAGGTGTATGAGCAGGTGGGGGGGCTGGATCACCGCAATCTGAAAATTGCCTTTAATGATGTGGATTTTTGTCTGCGGATCAGACAGGCTGGATTCCGGAATGTCTGGACCCCCTATGCACTGCTGTATCATCATGAATCTGTTTCCAGGGGACTTGAGGATACCAGGGAAAAACAGAAACGGTTCAGCAGGGAGGTGGCATATATGAAAAAGACATGGCGGTGGGTGCTGAAAAATGATCCCTGTTACAACCCCAATCTGACTGATGCCACGGAAGATTTTGCGCTTGGGTTCCCTTCCCGGGCAAAAAAGCCATGGCAGGTGCTGTCCAGACTGAAGTATATCAAAGAATTCCAGAATAAAACGCGCCATAAAAAGGAGCTGCAGTAAATGGACCGCAATGACAAGGTATTGTTCCATATCAACCAGGATGGCCATGGTGTGGAAATCGGCCCGAGCCATCAGCCTGTAGCACCCAAGAAACAGGGTTTCAATGTGCATGTCATCGACCACATGAGCCGGGAGCAGCTGATGGTAAAATACAGAGACCACAATGTAAACCTGGACAATATTGAAACGGTTGATTTTGTCTGGCAGGGAGAAACCTATGCCGAACTGACCGGAAAACAAAAATTTTATGACTGGATCATTGCCTCCCACCTGATTGAACATACCCCGGACCTGATAGGGTTTTTGCATAACTGTGATGCCATATTGAAAGATGACGGGGTGATATCCCTGGTTATACCGGATAAGCGCTACTGTTTTGACCACCACCGGCCTGAGACAGGGATTGCAAAAATCATAGACAGCTATTTTCAGAAACACACGGTCCATTCACCCGGCACTGCGGCAGAGTATTATCTCAATGTTGTTTCAAAAAACGGCATGATTGCATGGGATGCAGATACAACCGGAGAATACCGTTTTGTACATTCACTGGAAAATGCGTGCCAGGAAATGCACAGGGCGGCAGTCCAACAAACCTATACAGATGTGCATGCCTGGTGTTTTGTTCCGTCATCATTCAGGCTGATCATCCACGATCTTTTCTGTCTGGGATTGATACCATTCCAGGAGGTGTGTTTTTTTCCCACCCGGGGGTGTGAATTTTACATAACACTGGGCAGAAAGGGCAACGGTATAGAAGGCATGGCCCGCATGGAAATGCTGGAGATGATCGCATCAGAAATCTGCAGCCGGCAGGTCCGGCCGGATTCTGACAAGGGGTAAAAAATTTGGTATGAAAAAAAACATGTGTGACGGGCAGGCTGATCTGATCCAGCAGATTGCCCGGGTGCGGGCATGTCTTGAAAGCCTGTATCTGTTTCTGGATAAAACAGTGGACACGATTGTTGTGATCAATGACTGCTCAGACGCATTTACCACTGCCTACCTGCGGTCCCTTGATTTTATCGTTCTCAAGGAAAATACTGAAAACCTGGGATTTTCAGGTTCGGCAAATAAAGGGCTGCTGTCTTCCAGTGCAGACTATGTCTGTTTGATGAACAGTGATATTGTGGTGACCGATCCGGACTGGCTTAACAAGATGATCGTCCATGATGACCCGCAGGGATGTGAAACGCGGATTTTATGAAGGCATCACCGCCATAAACCGCATCCTGGACAGGGCAGGGGATCTTTCAGACCAGCTGCATTTTCATTTTTTCGGCAACCGGGAGGTGTTTGCCCATGAGATACATACTTCCCAATACACCCATTATGGGGTAGTGTCCCGGGAGGCCGTGGCAGCCATACTGAAAAAATCCGATATTTTTGTTGATGCCTCCCATTTCCAGGGATTCGGCCTTACCGCACTCGAGGCCATGTCATCAGGGTGTGCGGTGCTGCTGCCGGACAAAGGGGGAACAGTAGACTTTGCACAGCATCTTGAGAATGCACTTTTTTTCACAGCAAAAGATATTGACCACCTGGATGAGATGCTGTATCTGCTTGTCACCGACAGTTCTTTGCGCAAAAAGCTCCAGGAACAGGCGGGTAACCTTCCGGAAACGTTTTCTGTCTACCATTCCAGCCGCGAATTCAAGGCTGTTCTGGAAAATATGGACCAGCTGGCAGATGTGCCGGTGTGCCGGCACCCGATGCCATCCATTATCTGCAATATCAGCTGCAGCAGGCGGAAGCCCGGCAGTTTGCATATATGAAAAAGGACATGCACCTGGCACACCTGCAATACGAAAACAGCCGTCTCAGGGAGCGGCTTCACCATTATATGGGGCTGGTGAATGCACAAAACAACAGCATAGATGCAGCATCAGGCAGTGCACAAAAATAATAGTGCCATACCCTCACATGTTCAGTAACTGCCTTTCCCCATTATTCTATAACACCAGGTGTTATTTGCCGGAATATTATTATTCACCCGGTCGGTGGTAAATCCATGTTATAGTGATATAGCCATTACGGAAGGCTACTTTGGCCTTCACCTCGTAATCACCTGAATACTTTTGTATTTTCCATTTCATGACAGAGGTGCCAGCAGGCTCCTGTTGAGCGGTAAACCGTTTCAGCTGCCTGTATCGATCCCCAGCGTATAATTCCACATAGCCCACGTCATAACTGTGCTTATCGCCTGAAACCTGTAGATTCCAGTTTGCTTTGGTTTCGACTTCTTCTTCGACTGCCACTGCAGAGGGAATATCAAAATTGATACTGAGCTTACTGGTGCCGGCTTCGGTACCACCAGGACCAGCCGTGCGGATATCCCATCCTATCTGTTTTTCAGTAAGGGTGAAGGTCGCCGAATGGCTGCCGGATATATCTCTCCAGGTGTACGGCTGTTCGGGCAGCGGGGATAACTGGGTATCAACAAGCTGAAAATATCTCTTGTCTGTTGGAGGATCTATCTGGTCCTGGGCGGGGTCGGGCTCTTCATAATTCAAACAGCCCCATATATTGTCCAGGTAATAGAGTTTGGTTTCCTGGTAAATTCTGTGTTTGTCTGACGGGGAGCCATCATGGACTATTCGGTTCGCAATGATATCAAAAGCCGCATCCCGGATGTCATCGGATGTCGGTGGTGCACCTGTCTCGCATGTTCCCATGGATTCAAGAAGATCCAGCCGGGCATTGCTGACCCATTCAAACACTTTTATCATCCGCTCACATTCCGTGGCATTGGGCATCAATCTTTCAACATTCTGGCGCAAAGACGAGTTCAAGTCATCATTATACCTTTTTTTGAGATCTTCCAGCTGGGCCAGTTTCTCCGGAAACGCATTTTCCTGGCTGTACCAGCCCTCGAACAGGTTTTTCAAATAGGCCCGGACATTGGCCTCGGTAGCAGATTTTCCCTGTTTCTCCAGGATTTGTTGGATTTTGATCTGTTTGTTGGCCCTGATTCTGGTGGTGTACCATGTGCCAATAAAATCATCCCAGTCGCCGATTGATTTTTCCTTGAAATGCCGGTACATAATGCGGATATCCTCATCCGCCATGATTTCGATGGCCCATTGCTGGGCTTCAATAATTGATTCTGCCAGTGCACTGGATATGGGATAATAGGTTTTAATCCCGCCTTTTATAATACCAAGTAAGGCTGTTTTGTACTGTTCTTCCATGGCGGTGCCTGATCCCTCTGCCAACGTCTTTACATTATCTGGAATTTTTGTATCAAAAAATGTTTTAATCAGTGCTTCATGCTCTTCAGGGGTGGCATTTTTCAACAGGGTTTTAAGGACAAATTCAGACAGTTTTTCCGGTGTTGTCTTGCCGCTGGAAAACACATCTATCAGAACGTCTTTGCTGTCCACCAGGGCATTTTTGGCTGCATCCAGTGTTTTGTTTTGCAGCTCCATTTCATCGGCAAAGGCGGCGGCAAGATTTAACAGGGCTTCTCCGAGTTTGTTGTCTCTTTGCAATCCTATTGTCAGGGTTGTCCGGTCCCTGATACAGGTTTCCAGCTGTTCCTCCCTGGTTGGTTGTGAAAACCAGTCAAGAAACTGAAAAGACACAAGGTCATCACCAGGTATCAAAGAAATATTTCTGTCCGGCAACTCTGCCGGGGCATACAGCCCTTTGGCAATGTTGTCATGGATTTCAAATTTCTGGGTAATGGTCTGGCCGCAGTAATTGATGTTCAGGTAATCCTCGCCATCAGGACTGGTGACGTTGAAAAGGG
>JAABTU010000106.1 GCA_011389715.1 Desulfotignum sp. | reverse complement strand
AACAATCCTCCTGAATACCATTTTCATCCGCTGTTCCAGGAATTTCTTCAAAAAAAAGCTTCCCTATTTTTCTCATCATCCGAACACGATGCACTATTGGTACAAACAGCATCCATTCTTGCACAAGAAGGAAAATCAGAGGATGCCGTCAATTTATATATCCGCTCACACCACTTTATGGAGGCCATGAATCTGATCCTTGATACGGCACCCGTACTGGTATCCCAGGGGCGTGTGCAAACAATAGAGATATGGATTACTGCATTTCCCCGGGAAATTTTTATAACACAGCCATGGCTGATTTTCTGGAAAGGCGCATGCAAAATTCCAACTGCCCCTGACCAGGCAAAAACGCTGTTTCAAAAAGCACTCGAGATATTTGAAGCACAATCAGATCCTGCAGGATGCTTTATGTCTTTGTCCGGTATGCTGGATGCTGTCGCATACCAATTCGATACTTTCAGGGAATTTGACCGGTATATAGAAAAATGCCGGATACTGGAAGCACGCTTCGGGATGGCCGGCCCACCTGAAGTTATCCTGAAACTCACGGCCTCTATGCTTTATGCCCTGCTCCTGGGAGGCAATGACCCAGCTGAAACAAAAAAATGGAGTGACCGGGCGTGGCAGATGCTTCATGAGACAAAGGATGTAAACCTCACTCTTCAGATTTTTTCTCCGCTTATTTTTTTGAGAATGACACAGGGCGATCTCTGTGCTGCCGAGCACCTTCTCAAGATCTTCAAAGACGTGACCCACAAAAAGACAGCACCCCTGTTATATATTACCTTTCTGGATACAAAAACCTTTCATGCATGGCTCAGTGCAAACTTTCAAGAGGGATTGACTGCTGCCGACCAGGCCATGAAAGTGGAAAAAGAGACCGGGATTTTCCTTTTGTTCCTGGGACTCAGGGTCCATGCGGCCCTCTGTGCCATGGGGCTTGGCAGATACGATACAGCAAAAAAATTTTTAGAAGAAGTGACACCACATCTAAGTCATCAGGGGCTCTGGCACCAGAGCCTGTACCATTATGCTTTTTTCTGGCTGCACCTTTTAACGGAAAATATCACCGATTGCAGGTATCATGGCCTGGCATTTTTTGAAAAAGCGACACAGAGTGGAACCAAGATGATGCTGACAGGCGGTCATCTGCTGATGGCAAAAATGTTCTATGCCCTGGGTGAAAAAAAATCCGCTGAAACACATCTGAAAAAGTCTTTTCGTTTGTGCAGCCGTTTTGGCACCTTCCAGGAGAAATTCATGGCACTTCTCACTTTGACAACTTTTTTACTGGACAAAAAGGCGGAAGCCAAGGCAGAAAAAATACATCCGGCAGTTGAGCAAAGGCGGTATGAATCCCGCGGCTTTATCCAAACAATCTTAATGCGCTGCGGAATCTGACCATGAGCAAATACGGTGAAAATCATTCACGGGCTTTACCGGACCACAAATGTCGGTTTTGAGAAATGCCCGATTGACTTTGCAGCAGCAGATGCTTATCCACCACATATTTTTCTTGAGGCCCTGGGAGGCCATATAGAAGATGGTGGCGTTATTTATACCCGGCTACGGGATCAGGATCTAGGTGTTTTCAATGAGTGGGCGCCGGCCGAATAAAAAGTTTCCTTTTTCAGCTGGACTTTCATGGAATATTGTGAAAGTAATGGAAATGGTTTTTACAATACCTTGAGTATCATTGAGGTTTGTGAGAATCAAGCTTTGCAATTATGTTGATTTTTTTAAAAAGGTATTTTCACACAGAAAATGCTTTGGTGAACACAAAAGCTATTCTCAGCCAGAAATATCAGGCACACCTAAAAATGCATTTTTCGGACATTTAAAGAGGTCTTTTATGGCTGAAAAACCCACATATGAAGAATTAGAAAGACGGGTTCAGGAATTGGAAAAAATAGAATCCGAGTATAAATCTTCCCAGGAAACATTGCAGGAAAATGAACGTTTGTTCAAGATGTTTGAGGAACTCAATGAAATCAATCGAATTAGCAATTTCGTCGGCTCAACCCTTGACCTGGAGGAGGTTCTCAGGCGCATTCTTGAAAATGTAATAAAATCTGTGAATTCTTCGGTCGGTATGATTTTCCTCACCAACCCGGTTAAGGGAAATATCACATGGGGTGCATCCCTCGGACTGTCAGAACAATTTGTAAATGATTTCAAAGAAACCCCGATCCGGATTGGAGAGGGCCTGACCGGAACTATCGCCCAGACAGGCAAACCCATTTTCATTCAGGAAAATTCGTCCAATGATCCCCGCATTGTGCGCCCTGTAGTTGTTAAGGAAAACCTGAATTCCTTTTTGGGAGTTCCCATTTTTGTTGCGGATAAAGTTGTCGGCGTCATGAATATTCTCACCCGCCCTCCGGTAAAATTAGAAGAACGGGATAAGCACTTCTGTTCTGCTGTTGGATCGCAGGTGGGTTTGGCAATCATTAATGCAAAAAAATATTCAGAACTCAAAAAGATTGAGAAAGTGCTGAAGGAAAGCGAGGCCCTGTTCCGGGGGATGTTCAAGGATCACAGTGCTGTGATGTTGCTTATTGACCCCGACACAGGCCAGATTATTAAAGCCAATCAAGCTGCTGTTCAATATTACGGATACCCTCTGGAAAAAATGCTTCAGATGAAAATCCAGGAATTGAATACTTTATCGCCGAAAGAAATTAAAGAGCAAATGCGGCGTGCTTTGAATAAACAGGCCAATATTTTCGAATTTCAGCATTTGCTGTCAGACGGACAGGTTCGTGACGTTGAAGTTCATTCCGCGCCCATAACTGTTCAAAACCAAACCCTACTTTTTTCGATTATTCGAGATATTACTGAACACAAAAAGGCGGAAGAGGCACTAAAATCAAATTATGCGTTGCTTCAGATCGCCGGTGAAACGGCCATATTCGGCGGTTGGAGCGTCGATTTGGAAAAGAATATCTGCACTTGGTCGGATGCTGTGGCAGATATTCATGATGTGCCTCACGGTTATGCGCCATCTGTTCAGGAAGCTATAAACTTCTACGCTCCAGAATGGCGGAAAAAGATCACAGATTTCTTCAGCGCCTGTGCCAAAGAAGGTATTCCCTATGATGAAGAAATGGAGATCATTACCCAAAAAGGAAAACGTGTCTGGGTGAGAGCAACCGGCAAGGCAGTGAAAAAAGAAAAAGACAAGATCATCAAAGTGCAGGGTTCTTTTCAGGATATCACGGAACGTAAACAGGCAGAGAAAAAATTAGCCCATTCCCAGAAACTAATGCATTATATCATTGAACATACCAACAGTGCCGTTGCCGTTCATGATAGAAACATGCATTATATCTTTGTCAGCCAGCGTTATATGGATGATTATAAAGTGAATGAAAACGATATCATTGGTAAACACCATTATGATGTTTTTCCTGACTTGCCGCAGAAATGGCGAAATGTTCACCAAAAGGCACTGGCAGGAGAAATTTCCAAAGCGGACAGAGATCCCTATTTTCGAGATGACGGGACAATTGAATGGACTCGTTGGGAATGTCGCCCCTGGTATGAGGAAAATGGCTCAATCGGAGGGATTATTGTTTATACAGAGGTCATTACCGATTGGATAAATGCTGAAGAAAAGTTGAGGAATTCGCATGAAAGAATTTTGAAAATTCTGGACAGTATCGATTCTACAGTTTATGTGGCAGACATGGATACCTTTGAAATCCTGTTCATGAACAAAAAAATGATAACAGATTTCGGCGGGGATAAAACCGGTAATATCTGTTACCGTGTCTTCAGGAAAAAATCAGAGCCCTGTAAATGCTGTACAAATGATCAGCTGATCGGCAAACAGGGAAAACCTGCTGGGGTCCGTGTCTGGGATGATAGAAACCCTGTCACTGGCAGGTATTATATCAATTACGACCGGGCCATTGAATGGACAGACGGCCGCCTAGTCCGGATGCAGATTGCCACAGATATTACCGATTTGAAAAATATGGAAACCCAGCTCTACCAGGCCCAGAAAATGGAATCCGTAGGCCGCTTGGCTGGAGGTGTGGCCCATGACTTCAATAACATGCTGGGCGTGATTTTAGGACACACGGAACTGGCATTGTTGCAGGCAGATGAGAATCACGAGCTGCATGATGACCTCAAAGAAATTCAGAAAGCTGCAAAACGTTCAGCGGATATCACAAAGCAGCTGCTGGCCTTTGCCAGAAAACAGACCATTTCTCCCAAACAGCTGAATTTGAATGATACCGTGGAAAGCATGCTCAATATGTTGCGCCGGCTTATCGGGGAAGACATCGATCTGGTATGGCAACCGGCTACTCATCTGTGGCCGGTGAAAATGGACCCGTCACAGATCGATCAGATCCTTGCCAATCTGTGCATCAATGCCAGGGATGCCATTGACGGAGTGGGGAAACTCACCATAGAAACTGGAAGAAAAACATTTGATGAAGAATACTGCAAAGAACACGCTGGATTTATTCCCGGTGATTTTGTCCTGCTGGCAGTCAGTGACAATGGCTCCGGCATGGATAAGGACACCCTGGAAAATCTGTTCGAGCCGTTTTTCACCACCAAGGAGGTGGGCAAAGGCACAGGATTAGGACTGGCCACCATCTATGGCATTGTCAAACAGAACAACGGTTTCATCAATGTTTACAGCGAACCCGGACAAGGTTCCATTTTCAAAATTTATCTGCCCCGATTTTCTGCCGATAAAGACACTGACAAACCCGTCCCTGAAAAAAAAGCCGCTGCCGGGGGCACTGAAACCATTCTGCTGGTGGAAGATGAACCTTCTATTCTCAGGATGACCCGAATGATGCTCGAAAGGAAAGGGTATAGCGTGCTGGCCGCAGCCACACCGGCAGAGGCCATGGAAAAAGCAAAAATTCATTCAGGCGCCATTGATCTGCTCATGACCGATGTGGTCATGCCGGAAATGAACGGAAGAGATCTGGCAGATAAAATCACCGCACTTTACCCAGGCATCCGGCTTTTGTTCATGTCCGGGTATACCTCCAATGTCATTGCCCATCACGGGATTCTGGATGACGGGGTGGCATTTATCCAGAAGCCTTTTTCCATGGCGGATCTGGCAGAAAAGCTGCGGGAGGTCTTGGATAAGACATGCTGATGCATGCGGTGTCGATAAAACAGATAAGCCGATTACACCGCCGGCGAATCCCAGCCGGGTATGTTCGATTATTCAATCAAAATTTGAGTTTGATGCGGGGAGGAGAGCGCTGTGGAAGTGAACCAGATAGACCAGATACACGAAGATATCGTAGAGACAATACGTGAACCCCTTTTGATACTGGATCAAGACCTCAGGGTGATCTTAGCCAGCCGTTCCTTCTATAAATTCTTCAAAGTAACGCCTGAAGAGACCGTGGGGCAGCTTGTCTATGACCTGGGCAACAAACAATGGGATATCCCTAGGCTGAAGGAACTGCTTGAAACCATCCTTCCCCAAAAGACCAGCTTTAACAATTATGAGGTTGAACACGATTTTGCCACCATCGGAAGGTGTACAATGCTGTTAAATGCCCGGCAGATTGAACGAGCAATGGGCTCGGAACGGATCATCCTTCTGGCCATCGAAGACATCACCGCGCGCAAGCGGGCAGAAGAACAAAAGGACAGTTTGGTTTCAGATCTTCAAAAGGCATTATCAGAGGTAAAGACTTTGCGAGGTTTTATACCCATCTGCGCCCACTGTAAAAATATACGTAATGATAAAGGCTACTGGGAAAAAATTGAAAAATATATCCATGAACATTCAGATGCTCAGTTCAGTCATGGTATATGCCAGGAATGTGCCAAAAAATATTACCCTGACTTCAACATTTATGAAGATTAAATGGAATTAACCATAATTATCCGATGGCTGAAAATTTCCAGGGATTTTTATTTTGGGATACCATGAATATGCAAAAGCTGATCTGGTCGATTTGATACAGGATGATTGTTGCAAAAATGCGCAGCTTTGTCTATGGGGAAGGAGAGAACTGGCGAGTTTAGCTTGCTCAGCAAAAGGATGAGCGAACCTGAGCTTTATACCATAATTTTTTTATCATAACTTC
>JAABTU010000105.1 GCA_011389715.1 Desulfotignum sp. | reverse complement strand
GGTCCTGGGCGAGCACGGCAATCCCCACATAGGCAAAATACGGGACCCCGTAAGGAAGCAGAAGGCTGCGGTTTGATATTGACTGGGAAGATGCTGCTGTTTTGTTCATCATCTGTTTTTATCCTTTGTCAATCCGCTCCGGCTTCCTGTGCCGCGGTTTTGCCGTAATAAGAAGAATAATATTTGCGGTAATAGCGGTAATACCGCTCTTTGTTGACATCCACCCGGTTGAGGATCAGTCCCAGGATTTTGGTGGTGCCGGCTTCCAGCTGGCTGATGGCGTCTTTGATATATTTTTTATTCACATCATTGGCTTTTACCACCACAAGGATGCCGTCGGTATTCGGGGCAATTATCAGGGCATCACTGGCCGGCAGCACAGGCGGGGTGTCGATGATCACAAAATCAAACAGCAGTGCCAGGTTGGCCAGAACAAACATCATTTTTTTTGAACTGATCATTTCAGAAGGATTGGGCGGAATCCTGCCCGACGGCATGAGAAAAAGCTTTTTCGTATCTGTAGGCACAATCCTGGATTCAATAATTTTTGTCAGATAGGGGGATTGGTCTTCTTCATCGATAAATTCATGAAACAATTTATCAAAATTGACATTGTGCTCAATGGTGGATTCAATCTGGCTGCCCGGCAGACTGGTGAATGAAAAACTGCCGTCAAGCATGGCCACCGCAGTTTTAAATGCCTCTATAATATGCACGGATAAGTGTTTTTTTAGCTCTGTTCGCGATATCATGCCCATGGTAGTCAGGATGGTTCCCAGCTTCTGCACGGATTTTTTCTGCTGGCCCAAAGCGGTCCTTGCCTGATCGGTTGTTAAAAGGTTCTGATTGATCAAAGTAGAGGCAAGCTTTTGTTTTTCCGGCCTGTTTTTCCAGAAGATATCCGTAAGGTGGCCGTTTTTAAAACTGATGTCCACATGATTTATATCATCACTGATGGACAAAATACCGGTTCTTTTCTGCAGCCGGTTCAATTTGATCAGGTCGTTGAGCCGGATATCGCACATGCGGCCTTTGGTAATCATTGCCCCGAGATCCCGGGATATCAGATCTGTCAGGCCGGGTTCATTTTCAACCCCGAACCGGCTGGTCAGGCCCGGCTTCCGCAAATCACAGTCCACCATCAAAACCCGCTGCCCTGCCTGGGCCATGGTATAGGCCAGATTGGCAACCGTATTGGTTTTTCCCTCCATTTCCGTGGCACTGGTCACGCACACGGTTTTCAACTCCGTGTCCATGGAGGTGAACTGCAGGTTGGTCCGCAGGGTGCGATAGGATTCCGCATATCCTGATTTGGAAGGAAATTGATTAAGCAGGGTATTTCCGTTTTTATTTTTTTTGAAAAATTTGCGCATTTAATATTCTCCTTTGGCAGTGCCTGACAGTTCAGCATCCGGTATAATGGCAAGAACAGGATATCCCAGAGACTGTTCCGCATCTTCTTCATTGCGTATGGTCTGGTCCAGGTATTCCAGAAAAAAAGCCAGGCCGACACCGCCGAACAATCCCAGTATGAGGCTGAGCAGCAGGTTTCGCTTCTTGTTGGGTTTGACCGGGTTTTCCGGGGTGTCCGCGGTTTCCACAATAGTGAGATTGGATGCCTGGCTGGACTGGAGGATATTGGACTCCTTGATCTGGGAAAGCAGAATATCATACATCTGCTGGCCGGCATTTACATTGCGCTGGTAAATATTGTAATTCATTTCCTTTTCACTGGTCTGGATGGCTTCTTTTTCCAGGGCTGCGATCTGCTCTTTTATCTCTTTTTCCTGGCTGGCCAGCATATTTTTTTCCCGCTTCAGCCCATTGAGCTTTTTTTCCAGCTCTATTTTGAGTTTTGCCGCGGTATTGTCGATCTTGGAATTCACTTCGATGAGTTTGGGGTGTTTTCCTTTGTAAACCTCGGATAGATGGCCTTTTTCAATTTCCAGGGTGGTGAGCATACCATACAATTCCTTTACAATGGGATCGTCCACCATGGATTTGATCTGCATGATATTGTCATCATTTCCCAGAGCACCCCCCAGCTCATTGAGTTTTGTATCCAGTTCAAGCCGCTTGTTTCTCACCTCAAGGTATTTGTGGTTGAAGCTGGCGATCTTCTGGTTGATCACATTCTGCCTGCCTTCAACGGAAAACATCTTTTCATCCTGCTTGTATTCGATGAATTCTTTTTCCGCATCTTCGAGTTTCTTTTTCACACTGTACAGCTCATTGGTCATCCAGGACAGCTTGTCTGTGGAGGACTTGAGTTTGGTGGACAGATCGAACTCGATGTATTTGCGGGCCACGGCATTGGCTATGTCCCGGGTTCTTTCAGGATCGGTATCCATTACCGAAATCGCCATGATCCGGGTTTCCTCCACCGGGGTGACACTGATGCGCGACAGGATCTGCAGATATTTTTTGTCCTGTTCACTGACCGGGGCTGCAGAGGCAACAGCATCATCAGAGGGCAGATACTGGGAAATATAATCGGTTACGGTCTTTTTAATGGCTTTGAGGTTGGTTTTCACCCGTTCCGCATACCGCATCACAGGGTTGATGGATTCCATATCCCGGGTTTCTGAATCAGGTGTCAGGTCAATTTCATCGGCCACCAGCTTGAGCACCGGCTTTGAGGTGATCAGTTTAAAATGGGTGTTGAAATTTTTTTCCTCCGCATAAAAACTTTCCATGGAGAATACCTGCCCGGACAACGGGGACACTTTGCTGTCCGATCCGATTACAAGCTTGGAAGATGCCTGGTACACAGGGGTGGCCGTATAACTGAAAACAGCTGTCACCATCACAGTGATGAACAGAAACGACAGCACGATCCCTTTTCGGTTCAGCACCACATTCAGATAGTCAGACAGGTGGATTTCTTCATTTGCTGGTCGTGTCATTGTCTCTCCTTACAGCCAGGTCTCAGGGACGTGGATCCGGTCCCCGGGTTGAATAAAAATATCGGAAATTTCACCGTTGGTGACTTTTTTAAGATCAATTTTAATGATTTCCTGCTTTTCGTTCGCTTTGGTCCGGATGATTTTGGTGCGTGTAATTGCGGCATATTTGTCAAATCCGCCCGCCATAATACAGGCGGACATGGCGGTCATGCCCGGCTGATAATCATACACCCCGGGTTTTTTCACCTCTCCTTCCACATATATTTTGGATACGGCCTGGTCCAGTTTGCTGGCATGGGGTATATACACAATATCTCCGGGCACCAGCTGGATATTATGGCCCATATCCCCTTCATCCAGAAGCTTTGTCAAATCAATCTGGATGGTTTCTCTGTTTTCCACAGCTGATGCCACGCTTTCATCTG
Source organism: Desulfotignum sp. (assembly GCA_011389715.1). GTDB lineage: Bacteria > Desulfobacterota > Desulfobacteria > Desulfobacterales > Desulfobacteraceae > Desulfotignum. The sequence continues at coordinate 2,813 of JAABTU010000105.1, read as the reverse complement.
TCAGTTCCACATCATGGTTTTCCCGCAGCACATAGGCCAGGCTGCCCCGCTCGGGCAGCACGCCTTCAGCCCTGGCCACCAGTTCCAGGAAATTGGTGGCTGATGTCATTTCATACTTCCCCGGTTTTTTGACGGCACCGGAAATAAAAAACCGGATGCTGTGGTATCCTTTTATCTGGATATTCACCTGGGGAGAAACAAAATAATCCCTTTCAAGGGGTGCCAGAATGGCCTTTTCCAGTTCGGTCAATGTCAGGCCCCCGGCTTTTACAGAACCGATGTAAGGCACATTGATCCGGCCCTGTTCAGACACGGTGACCTCTACTTTTTCCTGTTCCACGCCCCCGGCATGAATGGAGATGCTTAAAATATCTCTTGGACCCAGAAAATAACCCTCCGGCTGGCACATGCCACCTGAGGCGGCGGCAAGTACCAGCAATACACTTACCATACCCCATAAAACCTCTTTTCCCATCTTACCTGCTTCCCAAATCATAGTTAACGGTTACACGGAATGCTGCATAGGCATTGTCATAATCATTGAATGCAACAGAAGAATCCCGCAGTTCAATCCCGGATCTCAGCGTCAGGGTGAGCCAGTCATTGACAAAATACGATGCCTGGCCGGAAAAAGACCAGGTATCATCCTCCCGGTCCAGCAGACCCGACTGGTAATCACTTTTCTGGTAATATGCATTGATCCGGGCATCGATTTTTTCCAGAAAAAGCTTGCCCAGTAACAGGGTCACCCGGTCGGCCCGGTAATATTCGTTGCCGTTGCCGGTGTTGTTGAAATTCTGGGCAAAGGCCAGTTCCATATAACTTCGAGGCCGCTCGCCTGCGGCAAGGTCCGGCGGATTCTGCCCTTTGACGGAAAAATGCCAGGAAATTGTATCCAGATCACTGAGCCCTGCCTGGTCGAATTCGCGTTCATGGTATCCGATGCCCCCGGCAAATGCAAAATATTTGAATTTGCTCACCGCATTTATTTTATATTCCGAAGAGGTATAATCAGAGGAAAACCCGTCATAGGACATGTCCGATCCCACATATTCCAGATCGATAGTGGTAAATTTGTTCACCTCATAATACACCCGACCCATCCATTCGGATAAAGAGGAGTCTTCTTCCGTATCTGCGGCAAAGTCAATATCCGTATTTTTGAACTCCAGGCCTGCGGCAATACGTCTGGTGATCTGGTATTTCACCCATGGCCGGATGCGGTTGATGCTGTATTCATTGACATCGGTGAAATTGTCGAACTGGTCCCGCTCGGACGGGTTTCTGGTATTGATCCAGGTATCGGCAATCCCGGCGGTCACCCGGGTAAACAGCATGGTGTCGGCATCCAGGGTCACATGGTGGCCGGTAAAATCATTGCTGTCCGCATCTGTCATGCCCGCCGGCACTGAATCAAGGTCCTCATAAGAGGTGAAATTCAGCATTCCTTTGGCCGCCACCCGGCTTTTTTCCGTGCGAAACCCGAACTCCATCCCCGGACTGACCGTAAACGTGCTCACGGCGCGTTCAACATCCTCGGTCCTGTAAAAATTGTCCTCCACCCGGTATCCGGTGGAAATCAAAGGCTTGATGATAAATTTCTGCCCGGCCCAGGCTGGTATTTCCGAAGCGAAAACACAAAAAACGCCCCACACCAGACACCATCCTGCAATTGTCTTTTTTTTCATTTTCAACCCTTTTCACTGCCGGGGTCCGGCGGTCACATCTGCTTTCAGAATGCAGCCCTGCGCACGTTACCCCGATTTTCCAGAAGCATTTCCGGATATTCCATTAATATTTTTCGGGCCGTCTTTTCATTGCTCATTTTTTTGACCGCCTTGAACACATGATTCAGAACCGGTCTTCTGAACTCAGGATCATGGCCGTCCGATGCAACAAACCAGACCTGGCCGTTTTTGATCAACTCTTTTGAAAGGTTTTTGCTCATCTTCCCGTTTTTTCCCAGCACACTGTCGCCGGTCAACTGAAACCCGACTTTTTCTTTCACCAGGTCCGTAATCACCCCGGGATTTTTCAGCAGGGTATAATTTCTTTCCGGATGGGCAATTACCACTATTGCCCCGTGATCGCGCAACTGCCGCATCACCCGCACCACCCCGTCTTTGATAAAGATATCCGGCAGCTCCACCAGATAATATCTGGAACCGGCCAGAGACGGCAGCATCCCTTTGGCCATACGTGTGCCGATATCCGGAGAGATCCTGATTTCCGCACCGGAAAAAACAGCGATACCAATCCTTTCATGTTTCAACACCCGTGAAAACTGCCGGACACTTTTTTCTATTGCTGCTTTATCACCTTTGTACACCCCGTTCATGAAATGAGGGGTGGCAATAATCTTGTCAATCCCGGATTGATACGCCACCCGTGCCATGGCAACAGCCCTGGCCATGGTATCAGGCCCGTCATCAATCCCGGGCAATATATGGCAATGCACATCAATCATACTCTCTCCTTGGGGTCAGGCTTGCGTTATTGTCGTTATTGAAGACCGGAGCAACCGAACCGGCATTTTCCTTTTCAATAACGACAATAACGCAAGCCTGACCCCACTATTTTTTCAAAGGTGGTGGTGGTGCGGCCACCTGGGCCGCCAGCAGTGTGAACAGCAACGCGTTGGAAGGAATCTGCAGGTTGAAATCACTGACACTGTGCACCAGGATGGCCACCACCCCGCCCATGGCCCCCAGGGTGATCCACCGGGTCTGGCGGCTGGGGTGGCGCAGTTTTTTGAACCCGGTTTTGAAAAATACTACAATCAGCCACAGTACCACAAGGATAAAAAACAGTCC
>JAABTU010000104.1 GCA_011389715.1 Desulfotignum sp. | reverse complement strand
ACCTGCACCACCCCCAGAACCGACATCGCCGCTGATGCATCGATCCCCAGAATTTTGGCATGGGGATGGCGGCTCCGGACCGCTTTCAGATACAGCGCGTTTTCCGGTTCCATGTCCGCACAGAAAATCGGCTTGCCTGTAAGCCGTTCTTTTGCACCCCTGCGAAGAATGCTTTTACCAACTGTATGATACCTGTCATTGCTCATTGTCTGCACCATGTCACCATCGGATAGATCATCCGTTTGAAAAGTCCCTGCACCGCAGGTTCTTTATAGGTTATGGATGGCCGCCGCCCGGTGATTTCAACCATTTTTTCCGCCAGAAGGCCGGCCCCCTGATTGATCAGTTTGACACTGGGGATTTTACCGGTAAAAAGGGATTCAACATCATGCATCCGCTGGGGGGTAGGGGTACAGGCCCCCAGTGAAAACCGGATGAAAGAGATACGGCCCTGGTCATCCTTGTCCGCCATCACCGCCATGCTCATCCGGGAGGTGGCCAGGGCTTTTCTGCGCCCGATCTTCTGAAAATCGGAAAATCCCGGCTGCCTGGCCTGTAAAATAAATGTCACCACCAGGTCTTCCGGATGAAGGACACTCTGATACGCCCCCTTGTTCATCTCCAGCAAGGGAATGGTCCGGCTGCCGTCTTTGCTGGCCACCACGGCCGCTGCCTCGTGGATCACCAGGGGCGGGATCGTATCACCGCAGGGGGATGCATGGGCCACATTTCCACCGATGGTTGCCATATTGCGGATCTGCCTGCTGGCAAAAGTGAAACTGCACTTATGCAGTGCCGGGGCATGGTCTCTGATAAGGGGCAACGTATTTATCCGGGTCAGTGTCACCCCGGAGCCGATGTGCAGCCGGGTCAGATCGTCATTGATCTGAACCGTTTTCAAAGAATCGATCCGGGAGGTATCCAGCAGATAGGGCCTGTGATGTTTCCCGGATCTCAAATCCACCATCAGATCGGTTCCCCCCGCCAGAATATGGGTGTCTGGACCATGGTGATGGAGAAAGTCAACCGCTTCATCCAGCTTTTCCGGGCGGATACAGGTCATGGTTGTCATATCAGCACCTTTCTTCCTTACTGTCTTGATTTTCCCGGACACTGCCCTGACCGGACTGCCCGCAGGCGGCACGGACAGATGAAAAAATCTGCTGATATCCGGTGCACCGGCAGATATTGCCTGAAATGGCCTGGACAATCTGGTCATCATCCGGCTCAGGAGTTTCCCCCAGCAAGGCATGGGTGCTCATGAGCAACCCGGGTGTACAAAACCCGCACTGGACAGCATGTCCTGCCAGAAATTTTTCCTGGATCGGATGCAGGCATCCCTCTTCGGCCAGACCCTCCACGGTGATGACCAGGCAGCCATCCAGCTGTACACCGAACATGAGACAAGCATTGACCGACTGACCGTCCACCTCAATGGTACAGGCACCGCATTCTCCGATGCCGCATCCCTCCTTGGTCCCTTTCATGCCCAGTTCATCTCTGATCACCTGAAGTGCAGACTGTTCAGGTAAAATATCCTTCACCGTTTTTTTGCCGTTCAGTGTAAACTGCACGGTAACCCTGTTCTGTGTCACTTTTCACCCATCCTTGCCATACATATTTTTTAATAACCCCCATGCCCTGACGGGCACAACGGGAAAGCGGTTAGCTGTTAGCCTTTAGCTGTTAGCTGTTAGCTTTTAGCCTTTAGCTGTTAGCTTTTGGCTTTTAGCTGAGTCCTGATGGCTGACGGCTGACGGCTTTCATAAATGTCGGGACCGTTTACCGCAATCCATCCTCACCGACAATTTCACCGGTGGTCAATCCGCCTACCCGGGGCACCGGACGGCCGGAATCGGTAACTCCAACGATCAGGATCAGTTCATCGGCCCGGGGGGCGTCCGGTATCCGGACCTCCATGGCATCAAAATGAGACCGCACATAGGCCGCATCCTTATGTCCCAGGGGCAGATCAATGGCACATCCAGGGCCGCCCAGCTTCTTGGCCGATGGCAGCAGGGCTTTTCCACCCCCCACATTGGCACGGATGGGCTTTCCAAGGGCCGGATGCATCAGGGCGGCACAATGTTCCCGTTCCCCGTCCAGTCCACATATGGCTGCCTTGCCGTAACTTTCCACCTTGTCCGGATCTATTCCCAGGGCTGCTACAGCTTTTTGGGTCAGCATTTCACCGATCTGTTCACTCCATGCATACAGCAAAGACAGATCCGCCTGATAGACTCCGGCATACGGGTTTTTGAACACGGCGGCGCAGGCCGCTTTCCGGGTCGGGGTATCCAGCACTGTCTGTCCATCGGCATGGGTTTCTTCCACAATCGTATAGATGGTTCGAATCTTAGGGTTTTCAATCGAAGACATGTTTCATTTCCTTTCAAGCGCTTTTCGCGGTTATATTGATATGAAATAACCGGCAACCTGCCGGATTACTCCATAATTTTTGGATCCAGGAGGGGCTTGCATTTATTGCGTTTTTGGTTCTTGACAACAACCAATTTTTGATAAAAACACCATAAAAAAAGCCTGACCCGTTCATCATCGCTGAAGTCCGAAAGTTGAGTTTATTATGCCTGTCAGGGCATGGCCGGTATTCACACATGGGGTAACAGATGGTCTTCTCCACATTTTCTTACCGTGCCTCAATTCATTACGCCCGGAAGGAACAGGGCAATCTGGGGAAATATTGTTATCAGAAACACCACCAGAAAAATGGCCAGCAGAAAAACTATTGTTCCCTTGTATACTTCACCCATGGGGACACCGGCCACGCCGGAAATCACAAAGATATTCAACCCCAGGGGCGGGGTGATCAGCCCGGCTTCCATCATGAGAACGGATATGACACCAAACCAGATGGGATTGAATCCCAGTTCGAGAATGGTGGGAAAAATGACCGGCAGGGTCAGCACCATCATCGAGGTGGCATCCAGAAAACATCCCAGAAATACATATCCCACAAGGATGATAAAAAGGATGAAATAAGGCGACAAATCCATTTGAACCAGCCACATGGACAGTTTCATGGGAATCATGGTCAGGGCCATGAAATAGGTGAATATATAAGCACCGGCCAGAATCATGAATATCATCACCGACACCCGGGTAGTGGCCTTCAGAGCATCCACAAGGCTGTTCCAGGTCATCTTTTTCTTGGCAAGGGTGATGACAAACAGGAAAAAGGCGCCCAGCGCACCGGCTTCGTTCGGGGTGAAAAAGCCCAAATAGATGCCCCCCATTACCAGACAGAATACCGCGATCAGCTCCCAGACCGTCAGCAGGGAAGCCATTTTTTCCAGAAATGGCACCCGTTCGGGGTTTTGGGGCGCTGCCGAAGGCTTGATCATCACCCAGATCACAATAATGACACAAAAGGCCAGTGCCAGCAGAAAGCCGGGCAGAAAACCGGCTATCAGCAGTTTGCCGATGGATTGTTCGGTGAGTATCCCGTAGACCACAAATCCGATACTCGGCGGAATGAGAAACCCCAGGGTTCCCCCGGCGGCAACAGTTCCTGTGGCCAGCTGGGTATCATACTCATATTTTTTCATTTCCGGCAACGCCACCCGGCCCAGGGTGGCGGCAGTGGCGACAGATGAACCGCAGATGGCAGCAAAACCGGAACAGGCACCGATGGTGGCAATACCCAGTCCCCCCGGCAGCCGCCGCAGCCATTTGTCCGCTACCGTATAGATCCCCTGGCTCAGGCCGGAGGCCGTTGCAAACTCTCCCATGATGACAAACAGCGGGATTACGGTAAAGGAATAGGTGGTGAAGGTTCCGTAAAATGATTTCACCAGGGTGGGGAGGGCAACGGAAATATCGGTCATGAAACTGATCCCCCAAAATCCCACGAATGCCAGGGAAAAACCGATGGGCATGCCGATCAAGAGAAGAAAAAACAACGCTGCAATGCCGATGATGCCTAGTGTATGAGGATCCATATTCCTGTTCTTTCCTGTAGGTTACTGTAAAGCATGCCCGGTGATGATTTCTGACAGCGATGCAATCATTTCCTTCACAATTTCCAGGGCCAGCAAAAGCGCCCCGACAGGAAGCAGAAAATGAACCGGATACAGGGGAATCTTTAGACTGTCGGTGGTGGTGCCGAACCGGTATTCCTCCACACCCATCACCACACCATACCACACCAGCATGATAACGATCTGAAAACACAACAAGCCCGTCACCAGATTCAAAACAGCAGCTGCCCGCGTGGGCAGTTTCTCCACCAGCATGGCCACACGGACATTGGCACCAACGCCATGGGTATAGGCGATTCCCAGGAAACCGAATATAGCCAGCATAATTTCACTTATCTCCAGGGCACCGGGAATGGGGCTGGAAAAAAAGTAACGCAATACCACATCCAGGGTGGTCAGAAACATCATCAGCAGGACCCAGCCCATGCCGATGGCCATTCCAGCCCGGCTCAGCCGGCCGATACCCTTATCCATCCTCATCATCCATGCAGGTGTATGCTTCATGATTTCATATTCCAATATCCGTTTTTCATCAGATTCAGACTGCATTTTCAGATGCAGTCCGAATCCGGTATATCTAAATAACACCCATGCCCTGCCGGGCATAACAAAGTATGAAAGCTTTTAGCTGTTAGCTGTTAGCAGTTAGCAGTTAGCTGAGTACTGATGGCTGAGTACTGACGGCTTTCACATAAAGGGTTAATAAGGACAGGCATCAAACGGCACATCCACCTTGCCCAGCTCTTCCTTGAACATCACCAGGGCTTTTTTGGCGGGCAGCCCCTTTGCCTCAAGATCCTCTGCCCAGGTAACCAGCACTTCGCCGAATTTCTTGTCCCAGATTTTCTGCTCCGCATCACTCAACGGGAGTATTTCGACCTTTTCACCGAAACCGTTCATGGTTTCTTCATACCAGGTTTCATCGAAAATACCGGCGACCTTGTAGGCATTCCTGCCCACCTCTTCGATGATCGGTTTCAAATCATCGGGCACCTTTTTCCAGAACCGCTGGTTGACAAACAGGCCTTCGGACACGCAGCCAAAAGAGGTGGGAACACCGTATTGGGCAACTTCATCCAGTTTAAAGGCCTTGATCAGGGCCGGGCAGGTCACGACCCCGTCAATGACCCCGGTTTCCATGGACATGTACACATCCCCTAAGGGCATAAAGATGGGGATGGCTCCCAGCGCTTCCAGAGCCTTGGTCTGAAGACCGCCGGGGCTCCTGATCTTCATGCCCTTGACATCATCAATGGAGGTGACTTTTCCGGTGGTCCACAGATGGGCCATCACACAGTTGTTGATATGCAGCACCTTGATGTCCTTGAATTCCGTATGCAACAGGCGGTTATGCATGGCCATGCCGGCTTCCGCGCCCTTCCATTTTGCCGGGCAGGTGATGGGTGAAGACAGCACATCCGACAGCGGAAAACGGCCCGGGGTCCAGCTCAATGTGGCATAACCCATATCGGACAGACCGTTCTTGATGATATCATAATGATCCGCTCCCTTTCCCAGTGCGCCGCCGGCATACATATTATAGGTAATACGTCCGTCACTTCTCTTTTTCATCTCTTCCAGCATGGGAATCCACAGTTTCTGGACATCCGCACCACTTGGCACATGCCAGGTGCTGAACCGGATATTGATTTTTTCATCTCCGGCCCAAGCACTTCCGGAAAAACACACCAATCCTGCCAGGGACACCAGCACGGCAACCCCGAAACACACTTTTTTGAAAACCTTTTTTTTCATCATGCTGCACTTCCTCCTCATCATGTTATGGTGTTGATTTTCAACCGTTGAAAATCAGAAAAATCATCCCCACCGTTCCGTTACCGTTTTCTGGTCCATGAACAACCGCATGGAATCTATCCGGCTTTTGGCAACCCCCTGGGCGGATTCATTCTTGGATCCCAGCGGGAAAAATGCATATGGCTGGGGTACCGGCAGGTTCACCCCCACATTTCCCACATCCGCCTCTTTGATAAATCGTCTCGCAATATGGCCCTCCCGGGTGAAAATACAGGCGGAGTGGCCATAGTCGTCCTTATTGTTAATCCAGTCCAGTGCTTCATCCAGGTCTTTGGCACGCATCAGGTTGGCCACCGGTCCAAAGGATTCTTCCCGGGCGATATACATATCAGGGGTGACATTGTCAAAAATCGTCGGGCCGACAAAATAGCCATTTTCAAAACCGGGAACCGCCAAATTTCTG
>JAABTU010000103.1 GCA_011389715.1 Desulfotignum sp. | reverse complement strand
TTTAACAACTGATTAATTTTTTGACTTAGTTCCTGATCATTTTCAGGGGTAAAAAGCAGGCCGGTCTTACCATCCTTTACAAGGGCACAGCTTCCCGGGATATCTGATGAAACTACAGGTATTCCACAAGCCATAGCTTCCATAAGGCAGCGAGGGATACCTTCAAGACGAGAGGGAAGAGCAAAAACATCGAAACCGTTTAAAAATTCCAAGCGATTGTCTCTATAGCCAAAAAAACAAACCTGTTGATCAATGCCTAAATCACTTGCCAGTTGTTCAAGAAGTACTTTTTGTTCTCCGTCTCCCACCATAGCAATTTTCCATTTGATATCGCTGTTCAGCTTGGCTGCAGCCTTGAAAAGGATATCCAAACCTTTTCGATGGATCAGCTGACCGATATATCCAATAATCAATACCTCCTGACTTTTCCATTCAAGCAGTTCCGGAGCGATGGTTTTGCAGTCGGCTATTTCCGTGGTATCCACCCCGTTGTGAATCAGGGTCAGTTTTTTTTGCAGAAACGGGATTTTCTTCAAGCTGTCATACAGCTCGGGTGACAAGGTGACAACCGCATCCAGTAAGGGAAATACCATGCGGTCCATCATTTCATAGCATTGGAGGGCAATCCCGGCATCCCTGCTCCAGCCGTGGGGGGTGGAAACAATTTTGCAGGGGGTTCCCCGGGTGGCCAGAAAGCCGATGATATCGGTTTTGTACCAGTGGGTGTGAAGGATATCGATATGGTTGTCCAGGATATATTTTCTGAGCTTTGTGACAGCGGAAAAATTGGCTTTGCCCCGGGCCTGGATGGTCATGGTTTCAAACCCCATGGCAGCTGCTTGTATGATCAAAGGGGCGGCAAGATCCGGGGCATCTTTGATCACCCCTGTAATGGAGTGGACTTTTGCAGGGTCCAGGTGGCGGATCAGGGCCAGGATCCAGCGTTCCGCGCCATATAGCCCGGTGGGGCTGCCCAGCTGGAGCACCCGGATGGGGGCATGTGGTTTCATTTAGTGGTGGAATTCCTTTTCCCAGAGGCCCAGCATCATCAAGCCCCAGAGAAGTACGCTGTGGTCCCTGTGTTTTGTCTGGTGCTGGTCCCACATCTTTGTCAGATGGGCCGGGTTCAGATAATCGGTTACAATGCGGCTGCCGAAAATATGGTCATGGGCAAAGGCCTTCAGGTCTTTTCTGAGCCAGAGGGCCGCCGGGATGGAAAATCCTTTTTTGGGCAGATCCAAAATGGTTGCCGGCAGGCGGGAGGCGGACAAATGCCTGAGTATCTGTTTGCCGGTGTTTTTGTGTATTTTCAGGTCCAGGGGCAGGGAGGCGGCAAATTCCAGCACCCGAAAGTCGAGGAGCGGGTTTCTCACCTCCAGGGAGTGGGCCATGCTCATGCGGTCCACCTTGACAAGGACATCATCGGTCATATAGCACTGGATATCGGTGTGCTGGCTTTTGCCCACAGGGTCCGGTGCGGTGGATGACTGGTACAAAGGCAGAACCATTTCTTCCGGGGTAAAGCCGTTGAGATCAGCCAGAAATCCCGGGGCATACAATTGCCGGCGGGTGTCCTGGCGCAGCCAGACCAGGTCATTGTAAAACGCCCGGGCTGCGGAATTGGACAGGTTTTCAAAAATGGTTTTGAGCCGGAGAAACCGGGGCAGCCGGGATGAGGCCGGATACAGCGCGCCCATGCCGGCCAGGAGCGTGGTCCTGATGGGGGTGGGAATCCGTGACCGGATCTTTGATTCCATCAGATGGGGCAGATACCGGAAGGTATATCCGCCAAAAGCTTCATCTCCGCCGTCACCGGAAAGGGCCACGGTCACGTTCTGTCTTGCCATGCGGCACACATGCCAGGTGGGGATGACGCTGGAGTCGGCAAAGGGTTCGTCCAGGAACCGGGCAATGTCCAGGATGGTGTGGCGGGCATCCGGGGTGACCACATATTCCCGGTGGTCCGTGGAAAGGTGGCCGGCAACAGTTTTTGCGGCGGACAGTTCATTGTATGCTGCATCATCAAACCCGATGGTATTGGTTAAAACCCGGGCATCGAGCAGGTTTGCCATAAACGAGACCACAAGGGTGGAATCGATGCCGCCGGACAGGAAAGCACCCAGGGGCACATCGCTGATAAGGCGGATTTTCAAGGCATCGGTGAGGATCTCTTCCAGGCGATCGGCTGCCGCATCCATGGCGGCCGGACCGGGATGGGTGAAATCCAGTTGCCAGTATTTTCGGGGGGTGAGGCTGTCCTGGGTGATGGTCAGGGTGTGGGCGGGCGACAGTTTCTGGATATCCTGATAGATGCATAAGGGGGCCGGGATATACCCAAACGAAAAATAGCAGTCCAGTGCCCTGGGGTTCAGGGTCTTTTTCGAGAATCCGCCGGCAAGCAGGGCCTTGAGTTCCGAGGCAAAGGCAAAGCGGTTGCCGTCCCAGGCATAGTACAGCGGTTTTTTGCCCACCCGGTCCCGGGCCGCAAAGATCTTTTTTTCCTTCCTGTCCCAGATCACCAGGGCAAACATACCGTTAAAGCGCGTTACACAATCCTGCCCCCATTCTGCATAGGCGTTGAGCACCACTTCGGTGTCACTGGATGTGGAAAACCGGTATCCTTTGTCTTCCAGTTCGAAGCGCAGGGAGATGAAATTATAGACCTCACCGTTGAACACGATGTGAAAGCGCTGGTCCTTTGTGGCCATGGGCTGCTGCCCCGATGACAGGTCGATGATGCTCAGGCGCTTGTGGCCCAGGGCCGCGTGGTCATCCACATAAAAGCCTTCTTCATCCGGACCTCTGTGGGCAAGGGTGGCTGCCATTTTGCGGACGCGGGAAGATGCCTGCTCCCGGTCATGGGATGCGAAATTTATGAATCCGGTTATGCCGCACATGGGTTGAGTAAGAGAGCTGAGGGGTTAGCGTATGTCATTCATCTTTTCTGATTCAATGTAAAGGGTGTCCGGACATATATCCTGATCATGGGGCCAGGCGATTGTGCCATGGCAGGTTTTGACCTTGTTAAAATACTGTTTGTTTTTAAGTTCCTTGAAAACGCCAAAATCCAGAAGATGCTTACAATCGTATATACCTTTTTCTCCATTGGTGAATGTCAGAATGAGTTTGTACCCTTCTATTGGTATTACCTCTTTGATTCTTGGATTCATGGTTACCTCAATGGATCAATTTTATATGGCTGCTGTTGGGGATATTGCCGGCATGTCAAGTTCCCCTAAACTGTTTATAGATAGAACTATACTGTTGTATCATTCTATCAAATGTAAAGCTTTCCAGGAAGCGGTTTCTGGCGTTGCGCCCCAGGGAGTGTCTTTTGGTGACGTCTGAGGCCGCGTTTGTGAGAGCGGCTGTCAGTGCAGATGGATCATCGGAAAGGATCATCCAGCCGGTTTGATCATGAACCACGATTTCCGGGTTGCCGCCCACCCGGGTGACAATGGCCGGGACACCGGCGGACATGGCTTCCAGCAGGGCCATGGAGGTGCCTTCGCTGAAACTGACCAGGGTGTAGATGTCCATGATGTGGATCAGGAAAGCAGCATCTTTTCGATACCCGGTGAACCGGATATGGTCCTGCATGTCAAGGGTTTTTACCAGGGTTTTGAGTTCAGAATACAAAGGGCCGTCCCCGATGATGATGCCTTTCAGATCCGGGCAGGCGGCCCGTGCTGTTTTCAGTGCGTTTATGAACAGCGGGAGGTTTTTGATGGGGTCCAGACGGCCCACACAGCCGGCAATGATATCCTGGTCAGAAAAACCGAACCGGCGGCGCAGGGCTTTTTTGTCGGCATCACTGACAGGGGGTGCGGGTTTTACGCCGTTGTAAACCACCTGGATGCGGTCCGGGCAGACCCCCTCGTAATCAATCAGGCGCTGTTTGACATCTGAAGACACGGCCGTCACCCGGTGGGTCAGTTTCTGGAGGACAAAGCGGTTGAACCATTTTCGGCGCTTGTTCAGCACCTCGGGGTACAGCCGGCCGTGCTCTTCAAAAACCAGCTTCGGGGCGGGGCAGAGCAGGCGGGACAGGCCGGCGTAAAACCAGGGGGTGCACTGATGGGCATGGAACAGGTCGATGCGGCGCTGTCTTGCGTAACTGGCCAGGCCGGATGCCATCCTGAAATCCAGGCCCGGCTGCCGGTAAAGACATGTGACCGCCACCCCTTTTTCACGGACCTGCTCCGCCCAGATCCCGGGTTCGTCCAGGCAGACAATGGACATATCAAAACTGTCTTTCAAGGCCAGACTCATGTCCGCGGCCAGACGTTCAGTGCCGCCAAGATTCAGGGAATGGACAATATAGGCTATGCGCATGAGATGTCCAGGCAGTAAAAAGGCTGCATGTTTTTGGTTTTACCGGGCATTTTTTACAGGGAACACGGCAATGGTGCGGGCCAGAAAGTATATGTAGATTAAAAACAGCAGCTGCAGTTTCCGGGGGATGCCCGCTTTTTTCCGCCGGACTTTGTAAAGAACTGCAGCACCGGGAAAAGCGATTGCCAGGATGGTGAAAATGGCGGCTGCGATGCCTGTTGCAGTGCCGGAAGTCCACAGGGTTATCAGCACCAGCGCAGGGACAAACAGGGCAAAGTACAACGGGATGGCAAGGCTGGGGATCTCTTTGCGGGTAAGCCCGTGTTTCAGCATTCCGGTAAAATTGCCCTTTCCCCGCCAGATCTCTTTTTTTAAAAAGATGCCGAGAGTGGGGGCTTCACCTAAATGCCGGACCCGGATGGACCGGTCTGAGACAATGGTGCCGAACTGTGCCATACGATAGGAAAAATCGACATCCTCGCAGGTGACCAGGGATTCGTCAAACCCGTTGATCTGCAGAAACTGCTGTTTTCGGACAAACAGGTTCATGGATTCCAGCCATTCGACTGTCTGGACGGGGTGTTCCTTTTGTCGTACAAGATACCAGGTTTCCTGGACCCAGGTGGCATCATCCGGGATGCCGGGAGGAGCGCCCCAGGCAACGGCTGTCTGGTCATCAAAATAGGTGGATGCCCGGACCAGCCAGTCCGGTGCCACTGTGCAGTCTGCATCCACAAAGGCCAGGATGCTGCCGGCAGCATGCCGGGCCCCCAGGTTCCGCAGGCCGGACACGGTTTCGCCGGGGGATTTCAAAAGCACCGCACCAAAGGATTGAGCTATCTTGCAGGTGTCATCCTTGGATCCGTTATCCACCACAATAACTTCCAGCCGGTCTTCCGGCCAGGTGAGCCCGGTAATGGATGCCAGGCACAGGGGAAGTTGCTTTTCCTCGTTAAAAGCCGGAATGATTATGGAGACGGTGTGTGTCACCAGGCAAGCCACTGACGTAAATCATCACTAAACTGCATTGATGTTTTCTTGAACAGGTTCATGGGAAATCCCCAGCAGGCCGTCAATGGAAAGGTCTTCATCTATTAAGGGCCAATATATTCCGTAACCCGATGGGGATATTTCAAAAGTTGCTCTTTCGACATCAGACGCATGCAGCAATAATTTTGAAATATCAGCCAGATCCCATTTTTTTTCTACATCATTAATTTCAATAATTATTTGCTTTGAAGTGATTTTTACATTTTTTACATTATAATATTTATTTTGCATATTATCGTCTCCTCTGAAAGTCCTCCCATGCCCACTCTATGTACTCAAAATGTTCAAATATAATTTTTCTAACTTCTCTGTGGGCTTTGTTATTCATATTATAATCATAAGCTTTTGATATTTCGAATATTTCACTGTGAAGCCAGTATTTACATTCCATATCACCTTTTCTGCAATGGATATGAATCGGTTCATGCCCTTCATTCGCATAAAAGAAAAGTCTCCATCCAAATATTTGTAATACAGTTGGCATCATTTTATCATCGGTTGGCTGTTGTTTGACTGGATGACGGGACTTGCGGGTGAGTGCAGACCAGGGTTTCCAACTGCGCCATATTGGTTTTCCAGTTGAAGGTGTCCAGGATAAATGCATGGGCATTCCGGGCAAGGGCAAGGCGGTGCGTGTCATCCTCCAGCAGGCGGATGACGGCATTGGCAAACCCGTGGGGGGTGTCCTCCACCAGGGCGTGGGAGCCGGGTTTTCCGGCAATGCCTTTGAATGCATGGGCGGTCGTGACCACGGGCCGGGCCATGGCCATGGCTTCCAGAATCTTGTTCTGGACACCGGCGGCGATGCGCAGGGGGATGACACAGACATCCGCGCCGTGGTAATA
>JAABTU010000102.1 GCA_011389715.1 Desulfotignum sp. | reverse complement strand
GGTTTCGATATTTGCTGTTCTTTGTCTCAATAATACAGCGGCAGGGCATCCGGGTCCACCCCTTTTTGCCGCATGAAATCATCCATGTTTTTCAATACACCCGGATCAATGGCAGGGGCCTGGTATCCGGCCAGCATCTTTTCTCTGGTATCCTGGATATTTTTCAATAATTTTTCTGCCGGCGACATGCCCATGAGATTGCCCCGCAGGGCCACTGCAGGATTCCAGGTATGGGTTCTGCATTTTTTCATGGTGTCCATGGTGGTTAAAAACAATCCCCCCGGCCCCACCGACTGGATCAGATCAAAATTCAGGGTATGGTCATCAATCACCATATCATCCATGTAAAACTGGATCATCTGGATAATTTCCAGGTCCATGATGAATTTTTCAAAGGAGACGGCACCGAAACTGTCCAGAATTCCGGCACTGTGAACAATCAGGCTCACCTGATTTTCCATGGCGGTAAACATGGAGAACATGCTTTCATATCCAGCCTGGGCAGACAGGTTTCCGGCATCTGTCACAGCCCCGCCGGCCCTGCTGGGCAGACCGTAATACCGGGCCAGGGCGGCACAGTATTTTGCCTGGAGTGCATATGCCGGGGACCCGATGGAAATATTGCCTGATTTCATGTCCGACCCGTAGCATTGGAGACCGAAAATCACCGGGGTTCCGGGATTCAGGGTCTGGGCGATCATGATGAGACCCAGGGCCTCGGCCGCTGCCATGGCCACATTGCCGGCCAGGTCAATAGGGCCGGTGGTTCCGGCTGCCACCCCCGGAGAGATGATCACCGGCTGGTGATACTGCCCTGCCGCAGACAGGGCCTCCAGCCCGGTTTCATCCACCTGGAGCGGGCTGACCGGGCTGATCATGGTGAGTATCCGGGGGGTCTGGGCAAGGTGCTGCGCGCCCCCTAAACGGATGGCTGCCAGGGCCATGATATCTTCCATCCGGTCCCGGCTGCACTGGATACCGAAAATACATTTATCCGAATATTTCAATGCAGCATACATCATGGCCAGGTGGCTGTGGTGGGCTGCCACATCCGAAGGCTGGGCCAGAATACCGCCGTTGATCCTGAAAACAGGACTGGCATGCACCAGTTTGACAAGGTCCACATGGTCCTGGAAAATCGCATCCCGCATGTTCCCGTCCGGATCCATGATGGCGGCACAGCCGTATCCTGCGGCAATCTTGGATGCGCCCCTGCCGATGGGTATATCATGGACCGGATTGATGCCGTGGAGGGGAAAGGTTGCCGGTGCCTGGGCCAGCAGCGCAGGGATCTGGTCCGGAGAAAATACCACCCGGTCATCTTTGATGCAAAGGCCCTTGTCCCCCAGCAGCGCCAGAAAAGGCCTGCTCAAAATCCGTATCCCGATGTCAGCCAGAATCTTTTTTGCCATCTGATCCAGTTTATCAAGTTTTTCCCGGGGAACTGATCCGGTCATAATGCATTCTTCCGTTTTATATGAAAGTGTTAAGTTTTATGTGTTAAGTGTTAAGTTATACCTGACACGGCTGACTGCTTATACTTTCATCCTTTGTTATGGTTTCTCTGGCCATGATTGTTACCTGTCCCGGGTGAGTTCCTTGACCCCGGCATCCCGGATTTTTTTCATTTCAGCCAGGACATCATCAGGCAGAGCTGCCACCTTTGCCCCGATGCCGATATCTGATACCGGCAATACCACAAAAACAGCAGCACCACCAGACCATGGCAATGATTTTTTTTCATCTATCTGGAAACAAAACCAGTGGGTGCAAAAAAAGCAGGCCCAGGGGTTTACAAGGCTTTGGGAAGTTTTTATAGTACCATCATGAAATTTTATGCTGTCGCTGCCGGTCGCACCACCGGCATTTTTACATCTTGGCCCGAAGCACAGGCCCAGGTGAACGGATTTCCCGGCGCTGTTTTTAAAAGCTTTAAGACAAAAAAAGAAGCGGAAGCCTTTCTTGCAGACCCGGTGACCGGCGCAGGATCCGGCAGAAAAAAACCTTCCCGCAAAGTGCCGCCCTGCCCTGGTGAACACACCTATCCGCAGGGAACCATTGTTGTGTACACCGACGGCAGTGCCATCGGCAATCCCGGTCCCGGCGGATACGGGGTGGTGATCCAGGCGGATGAAGATCAACCGGCCCGGGAATTATCCGGGGGATACAACCACACCACCAACAACCGCATGGAAATGATGGCGGTAATCGAGGCCCTGGAAATTCTTGAAGGAACCAGCCGCCCTGTGGTGCTGCACTCTGACTCAAAATATGTGGTGGATGCCCTGAACAAGGGGTGGGCAAAAAACTGGCACAAAAGAAACTGGCACAAATCCGACGGAAACCCTGCCTTGAATGCTGATTTGTGGAAGCGGCTGCTGCCCCTGTCGGAAACCCTGGATGTGCGGTTTGTATGGGTCAGGGGCCATAGCGGCAATCTTTTGAACGAACGCTGCGATATCCTTGCCAATACTGCAGCCCGCCAGAATGGGTGGCCTGATGACATAGGCTATGCACAGCAGTATTGAACCCCTTTTTTGATCCTCCCGGGCTATCTGCGGAATCTGAAAGAACTTTTGCGCCTGAACGGGGCAGGCACCGGTGTTATGGGACTTGCCTTGTCTTTGGAAATTGCGATTATCACAAGTCCGCAGAAAATCAGCACAGACCCCAAAGCGGACACAGGTGTGAATATCTCACCCAGCAGCAGTACACCCAGCAGGCATCCGGTGAGGGGTTCAACCAGCATTACAATGGCGGTCCTGGACACCGGAATCACTGAAAGTCCTTTTGCCAGCAGCAGATAGGCACCAGCAGTGGCCACCAGCCCCAGATACAGCACAGCTGCCATGCCAGGGCCAGTCATCACCTGGGAAAGATCTTCTGCAAGCATCCAGGGAAACACCAGAACGGCACCCACGCAGAGAATGACGGCAATGCCAAGCACAGGTGAATGGTCTGCCACCACTGCCCTGCTTGCCACAAGGGAAACCGCATACCCGAAACCTGCAGCAGTGGCCAGCAGGACACCAAAGGTATCAATTTTCACGTCACTGCCAGCCACGGTGAGAAGAATACATCCGGAAATGGACAGCACAGATGCGGCCAGCCAGGTCCGGTTCAGTTGCTCGTTTTGAAAAACCGCACTGAGCAGCCCGGAGATAACCGGTGCAATACAGATGGCCACAATGGTCCCCAAAGCCACCCCGGTCCGTGCCACTGCCTCAAAAAAACACAACTGAAACATGACAATGCCGCAGGCTGCAATAAAAGTGGGGACAAGGGGGGGGCGGAATGCCAGCGGGCTGGTTCTGCTGAACAGCCCTGCCATCAGCAGCAGTGCCGGACCCCCGATAAGCAGCCGCAAAGAGCCTATGGCAGTGGAAGATATACCTTCCGGTGCCAGGGCCTGGGAAGTCCCTGTGGTGCCGAACAAAACCGCTGCAAAAATAACCAGCAAAAACCCCTTATATGTCCTGCCCTTATCCATCACGTTCCTTTTCCTGAATTTTAACGAAATGGAGTATAATCCTTCAACAGAACACAGACAACCAAAATTTTTTTCAACAAAAAAACACCTGCACAGTTTGTGGTATTTTATTTCATGATATATAATTTATCCAGCAAATGACACCTATAGCATTCGAACACAGATCATGAAAGACAATATATGAAATCCTTTGTTCCAAAATACATCACGGCAAAAGAAAAAGGGTGGCTCAAAGAAAAAATCCACACAGCTTCAGATCTTCTCGAGGCCTGTACCCTGTGTCCGAGGCTGTGCCGGGTTGACCGGACAAAAGATGAAAAAGGCTATTGCGCCACCGGAAACAGGGCAGTGGTGGCAAGTTTTGCACCGCATTTCGGAGAAGAGCCGCCGCTGGTGGGAGACAGGGGATCAGGCACCATCTTTTTTTCCCATTGCAGCCTGCAGTGCGTTTTCTGCCAGAATCATGAAATCAGTATTCAAGGAGAGGGCCAGGCAGCTGATACCGACCAGATAGCCGCTATCATGCTGCTTCTGCAGGAAAAAGGATGCCACAACATCAATCTTGTGACCCCGACCCACGTGGTTCCCCAGATTTTACAATCCCTTGATACCGCCATTGACAACGGATTGCGCATCCCCCTGGTATATAACTGCTCAGGATATGAACGCATTGAAACCCTCAATCTCTTAAAGGATGTCATTGATATATTTATGCCGGATTTCAAATTCTGGAACATAGACAGCGCAGACAAATACTGTAACGCACCTGATTATCCCAAAACAGCAAGAAAGGCGATTCAAAAAATGCATGCCATGGTGGGGGATCTTGTTGTGGACAGCAGCGGGCTTGCCTGTTCAGGGCTCCTGATACGCCACCTTGTGATGCCGGGCCATCTTGAAGACACCAGGCAGATAGTAACCTTTCTCAAAGAAAAGGTTTCCAGCAATATCCACATAAATCTTATGTCCCAGTACAGACCCATGGGCAATTCCGCCAGATTCTCTGACCTGTCACACCCTTTGACGACTAAAGCATTCAAAACAGCCCTGCAGATAGGAAAAGATGCCGGCCTCCGGCTGATCTGATTATTTATATGAAAGCCGTCAGCCGTCAGCCATCAGTACTCAGCTAACAGCTAAAAGCTTTCATACTTTGTTGTGCCCGGCAGGGCATCGCTGTTATTCAGAATGCTAACGGCGACATAAAAATTTACCCTTATTATCAGAATCCACAGTTATTGCGTTTTGTCGGGGTTTTTATCCAAGAGCAATTTTTCACCCCTTTCTTTTTGTTTCATATTTTTATACCATTCTTCATCCTTGTAAAGCTTATCAGCACATTCCTGACAGATACCATGGCTGAATTTTGCTTCTGAATGTTTTTCAATATAAGAATCTATCTGATTCCAATATCCCTGGTCATCCCGGATTTTCTTGCAATGCCCGCAGATAGGCAAAAGACCACTTAATTTTTTAACATGCGACAAAGCATTTTTTAACTCTTTAAGAAGACGTTCTTTTTCATCCTGAAATGCAATTTGTGTATTTATATCCCGGGCAATATGGACAGCACCTGTCATATTCCCTTCATCATTGAATAACGGATCTACTGTTATGAGCATCCAGGTACCATCCATAATTTGAAGCTCTGAGCTCTCTCTTTTGCCGGTTTTAAGCATTTTGGGTAATGGACATTCTTTAACAGGCGTGTCAGTACCATGGGCAAGTGAACAACACTTTTTGCCAATTACTGTTTGTATTTTCAATCCAAACAGTTTTTCAGCAGTGAGATTTGAACGATAAATTTTTGAATCAAGGTCAATTATGCAGATCCAGTCATCAATGGCATCAAATGTTTTTTCCCATTCTTTACGGTTTGATTGTTTCATGGCCCACCCCTTTTTCCTGAAATATTCAAAAATGAAGGCTTTTATTGCCATTTGACCATGTGGAAATTAAATATAACAAATCAGGTTATATTTCCCCACTTTTTTACACAACGCAGCAGTTTTTAAAGAATTTCCAGGACAGTTGGGGCTCCAATCAATCGACAATTTGACTGTTTTAAAACAAACCTTGCTTAGATCATATGCATAATGCATACCGATACCAAAAACTAATTAAATTCTTCTTCAAAAGGGTGTTGAAACCGGTCAAATTCTGAACGTTTTCAACACCCTTTGATAAATTATCCCATGGGAAAAAAATTTTCAGGGCCATTTGGTTTTGGAGACCATTACCATCCAAAACTTGATATGATCAAATTCTTGAGGGGTGATGATTCCAAGATGATTGAGTTTTGATAAAAGGCCGAACGTTAAGACTGGCAGCTATATTCCTGCCCGCAATACAAAGGCAGGCTCATAAGGTTTTATACCATTTATGCTCTCCAATTAAATCTTCGATAAAATCTGGATATTTGCCATAAGGTTTCCACTTTCAGTCCCTGGACGTGTCCTGTATCCATTCCGATGAACTCGGAGACCGATTATCTTGACAATCCGGCAGGAAAAAAACGAGTGAGGGTTTTGCCATCCGATTGTGTTTTTCACAGACCACTGCGATGGTCCGTTCACACAGGCCACCGCCTGAGATTTTCAGAAAAACCTCTGCAAATTCAATCCTTGGTTGTCTGGTATTATGGGTAAATGGAGAGAGGTGGGGGGAAGGAAGGTTAGTGCCTTACTCCTCAGTTTCTTTTAAAAAAACAAGAAAATGAGAAGGGACAAATGGGTTGCGGGTTTCCCGCGT
>JAABTU010000101.1 GCA_011389715.1 Desulfotignum sp. | reverse complement strand
CAAAATGCAGTATTCACCTGATTGAAGCCTGGCTGAAAAAAGAAGAAAATAAAAAAAATATGAGAGCATAAAATAAACCCATAGCTTCAGGGGGAAAAATGACATGCAATCGCAGTTAAATGATGCCTGGATGCAGAATTTCGATTCACTGGAAAAATCCGTAGACCAGCTGGAGAATTATATTAAAGAAGCCGAAGGCACGGCTGGAATCTTTACAGATGAATGGTCCGAGGCCACTGAACAGATCATGGATGATTTAAACAATGCGCTTTTTACCATCAGCGAACCCCGCATTTCCGATCCAGAACTTTCATTGGAAAAAAAACTGCGGTGGCGTATTTGCGGTCTTTATGTGAATTATAAGGGTGTTTGTGAAGCTTTTTACGAACTGCGGGTAAATCAGATCGGGCTGGAAATGCAAAAGGATGAACTGAGAAGGGTCCGGGCAGAAAAGGATGAAAGCCTGCGCCGTATGGCAGGTGCCGTTGCCCACTATAGTGTCTTCAGCGTTTATCTGCCGGTAATCGGGTTGTAAATCCACTTTAAGGAGGTGAAAGCTGCCTGAATTGACCGATGTGGAGGTTTTCAGAAATTACTGCCACCAGAAGATACAGGAAGGAAGCTTTTATGAAAAATTATTGTAACCAAACACTTAGGGTCAGGCAGGCATTTTCGCCCAAACCAACTTTGGCGTATACCATGAACCGTCGGGATTTTCTCGCAGCCACAGGTTCGGCTGTCATAGCCTTTTCCCTGTGGCCTCTGGGTCCGACCTGGGGGGCGGATTCCGACATTGCTCCGGCAGGAAACATCGGGGAACTGAATGCCACGGGCGCCGGGGGCATTGATCTGTACATAGAAAGACGTAATCTGTTGATCGGGGGGAGGCCGGGCCGGGCAATTGCAATCAACGGCTCGATTCCCGGGCCGGTGATCCGCATGACCGAAGGCAAAGAAGCACTGATCCGGGTCCACAACCTTATGCCTGAATCGACTTCCATTCACTGGCACGGCATTCTTCTGCCGTTTACCATGGACGGTGTGCCAGGTATCAGTTTTCCCGGGATTCCACCGGGGGAAATTTTTACCTACCGTTTTCCTGTCCGGCAGAACGGCACTTACTGGTACCACAGCCACACCGGTTTGCAGGAACAGCTCGGCCACTACGGCCAGCTTGTTGTTGCACCTGCTGCCCCTGATCCGGTGGCATATGACGTAGCCCACTCCATTGTCCTGTCGGACTGGACCTTTGAAGACCCGCACCGGGTGTTGTGGAAGCTCAAGACCATGGAAGGCTATTATAATTTTCAGCGCCCCACAATGGCAAACATCCAAGACCAGATGCAGGCCACCGGCATGACCCTGAAAGAAGTGATTGACAAACGCCTGGCCTGGGACCGTATGCGTATGGATCCCACAGACATTGCCGATATCACGGGCGCCACCTACAGCTATTTGATCAATGGCAAAACAGCTGCGGGAAACCCTGTTTTTACTGCCAGGCCTGGCCAGCGATTGCGCCTGCGGTTTGCCAATGCTTCGACCATGACATTTTATGATATTCGGATTCCCGGCCTGCCCATGACCGTGGTCCAGGCAGACGGACAGAACATCCAGCCGGTGGAAACCGATGAGCTTCGCATTGCCGTAGCTGAAACCTATGACGTGGTGGTGACAATACCCGATACCCTGTCCAGTGACTGGGCCTATACCCTGTTTGCGGAAACCATGGACCGCAGCGGGTATGCCCGGGCAACCATAGCCCCGCGTCCGGGTATTGACGCTGCTGTACCCGGTCTGCGCCGCCGGCCCATGCTGACCATGGCAGACATGGGCATGATGATGGACGAGGATATGGACAAGGACATGAAACATCATGGCCACATGGATAAAAACAAAAAAAAGGATGACATGGTTATGCAGCACCCTATGCCGGACCATGGCGGCGAAAGGAGGGAGTTGCCGACACAGAATCTGCCGGACCGCATCCGGCATGGTTCAGCAGAACACGGCCCGGCCAGCATTACCATGGCCCGTATGGCATACCGCCGCCTGAATTATCCAGGTGCAGGGCTTGGCAATGACGGCTGGCGGGTGCTGACCTACAGCCAGCTTCGCGCCCTGGAGCGGCCCTATGGCCGGCGTGCCCCCACCCGGGAGTTTGATCTGCACCTGACCGGCAACATGCACAAGTACATCTGGGGATTTGACGGGAAAAAATGGTCCGAGTCCAAGATGATCCGCTTTCAATACGGCGAGCGCCTGCGCATCAATATGATCAACGACACCATGATGAGCCACCCCATCCATCTGCACGGCATGTGGATGGATCTTTACGCCGGCGGAAACCTTGACGACAATCCCCGTAAACACACCGTCATTGTGCAGCCTGCTGAACTGCTGACAGTGGATATTTTTGCCGACGCACCGGGCCAATGGGCGTTTCACTGCCATCTGCTGTACCACATGGAGGCAGGCATGTTCCGCACGGTTGCGGTTGTCCACGATCTGAAAGGAGGTCCCACCCATGCCAAGGTATAAACATTGTCTCTTTGCAGTGGCCGTTGCAGTTATCATGCAGGCAGGTTTAGGTTTTGCACAAGAAAAAAAAGAGATGCCGGTTACATCGGACCGTCCCGGCCATCAGGAATCAGCCCGTGAGCATCACGGCAGTTTACCATTTGATATCCAGACCCCGCCCCTGCCCGAAGGCATGAGCCTGGATGATGTACTTGATCATGCGGCAACTCCGCCGCCTGACTATTTTCCCACCACCATTCATGATGACCGGGTGTATGTGTTTACATTGTTTGAAAAACTCGAATACCGGATTGCAGATGATGATGACACCCCGGATCACATGGGCTGGGAAGCCCAGGGATGGGTTGGTCGAGACTTTAAAAAGTTCTGGTGGAAACATGAGGGGGAAGCGGTTTTTGACGGCTCTGACAAAGGTGAAACTGAAACCGATTTGCTGTATTCCCGCCTGGTCACGCCTTTCTGGAATTTCCAGATGGGTGTGCAGTATGCCAATGAATGGAACACTGATGATTACGAAGACCGCTGGTCTGGTGTCATAGGGTTCCAGGGCCTGGCTCCCTACAAATTTGAACTGGACAATGCATTGTATGTCTCTGAAGACGGGGATGTGACAGTTGCCTGTGAAGCGGAATACGATCTGCGCATCACCCAGCGCATCGTGCTCCAACCCCTGGCTGAACTGCACGTTGCTGCACAGGATATTTCCGAGCGGGATTTGGGGGCCGGTATCACCGATGTAAATCTCGACCTGCGCCTGCGCTATGAGATAAAACGCGAATTTGCGCCTTATATCGGTATCCGTTACCGGTTCCTTGTCGGTGAAACCGCTGATATCGCCGAAGAAGCCGGTGCGGACACCACCCAGTTGTTTTTTATGGCCGGGATTCGCTTTGCGTTTTGACCCCGGTTTGGCTGTCCATCGGATCGGGCTTAACCGGCTGCGGCCCGCGGCCCGGTTTATCGATCCCTGGCTGCAATCCGACTGACTTTTTTCAACCGGGGCATGGGTGTCCCCGGTTCATGGGATCGCCAACCCTGTTCCAGTCATCTTCAGTAAATTCTGGTGCATTTGAAAGCATTTGCTTATCAACTTTATCCAAAGTGTTAAAACCTTATTCCCTGAATCCACCTTTGCATCATTGAAAGGAATTGGAATACGATCAGCACCGAGTCCCAGGAGTCTTGCGTGGGATAGGACCATATACTGTATCCGGCCGCTTTCATTGATAATCAAATCCTGGACCTCATCAGATCTTCGTTTTGTTTAGTCTTTACGGTCATTCCAATCAAATCAC
The DNA here is from genome assembly GCA_011389715.1 of Desulfotignum sp. Classification (GTDB taxonomy): domain Bacteria; phylum Desulfobacterota; class Desulfobacteria; order Desulfobacterales; family Desulfobacteraceae; genus Desulfotignum. Next base: position 2,441 of record JAABTU010000101.1, on the reverse strand, counting down.
TGGCCATACAGGATTTGTTGAGGGCCGATTTATTATCGAAATTCATCGTAGCCTGCCTGCCGCTTTTCATGGAATCCTTTTCACTCTGCATTTCCATGGATGTATTGGTTTTTTCTTTACCAATGCGTTTTTCAATCTTTGGGAGGATGTCAATAATGAATAACGTTAATCTTGACACCAACCAGGAAAAAACAAATGACACGTCTGCATATCAATATCAAAGATTCGGAAAAAGCCGTGATCGTTATCAATATATTGTTGATATCATTCTGTCGATCAAAAAAGAAAACCAGGGATACAGCCCTGGTATGATCTCCCGCATGTTCAAGAGTCAGCTTAAAATTTCCATCCATAAAAAAACGGTTCAGGCCATACTCAAGGATAATGGGTATCCGCCTAATCCCCCAGGCAAAATACATCCCCCCCCAAACAGGAACCTTCCTGGAAGGCGCTGATCAACAACCAGTTTGTTGCCGCCATAGACTTTAAAAACATTATTGACCTTTGGGGTAATCAGGTATTTATTCTGAACATCATCGACCACGGTCGAAGGCACTTATTTCGCTCAACAGCCACGTACCACCCCACTGCCCTCTGGTTGTCACAGCAGATCCGGGAGGCTTTCCCGTACGACACTGCACCTGAAACAATCGTGATGGACAGGGATTCACTTTTTCTTTCCCTGATCAAACAGACGTTGCCCAACATGGGCATAAAGGTCAGGCGAATCGACTACAAATGCCCATGGCAGAACGGCGTGGTAGAACGATTCAATCTGACGTTGCAGGCCGAGCTGCTGTCGCTCATTACAGCGGTCAATCTGACGCACATCAACAAGCTGCTCCGGCAGTACAGGGAATACTACAATACAGCCAGGCCCCATATGACCAACGATTATTTTCCGCCGGATTCGTACGTCCATAATCGATGCCATTTTGTTCAAATTCCGTAATTTTCCCTGATTTTCGCTTTCAGTTGGTGATCCAGTATAAAAATCTGGTATATTTCGTAAAAAATCAGGGTTGATTAAAATGGTTAGGAAAGCCCAACTTTTAGCTATAAATTTAGAATTTGAGTTTTGTCCCAGGACAGCCGATCACCGCCCGGCGACACTCATGCTGCGCTTAAACATCCGTAAATCCGAGGAATTAAACAGCTGGCTGCGCCCGACAACCTGAGCAGGCTTTAACTTGCCGGACTGCACATAGCGGCGCAGGGTGGAAACGGAGACTTCAAGATATTCAGCAGCCTCAGGTACCGAAAACGGTTCATAGTGAGCATCCCCGAACACCTGGTCATGGGTGTAATCATCTTCGCGAAAGGCTTTGCTGGCCAGCATCAAAAAGAAGCGCGTCCGCTCACTTGATGGCATCTGCTCCATTTCGGCATAAAGGTCTTCGGCTGTCATCAGTATTGTCATGATATTCCTCCTCGGTCTGCCCCCTGCTTGAGGTAACGCTTGAGGGCATCATAGAAGTTCTCATGCGTACCAACGTGATAAAAGTCAATGATCAGAAGCTCAACCGGTGATTCGTGTGCAGGTGGTCGATACGCTACCAGATATTCCTGACGGTTGAAGCGAAATTTATATACCCGAATTCCTGATAAATCCCCTGTTTTTATCTCGCCTATATCGGGAGTAGCGCACACCACATCGACGGCATCCTCAATAGCCAGCTTCAGTGGTTTGTGAGCCTTTTTGACAAACTGCATAAAGGGCCGTTTGTAATTTCGCTTCATGGCTAAACATTAGACTCATTTTGACTCAATGTCAACTCATAATAACATCTCCTTCACCCTTGCGGTACAGTTTGACAACCTGTCGTGGGGGCTGATTACCCCTGCCGTATTTATTCATCTGTCATGGTGAAATTTTACCATTAAATCGCTTTGAGGCTTTGAAAGGGAACAGGGAAGGCGAGTACAGCATCAGCATAAACTCGCAGTGGCACCTCTTTTAGGGTTTATTCCCGCAGGGCCATGTCCACGTTCTTGAGCAGGGGGGCCAGCAGGTAGCTGATCACGGTGCGGGTGTCCGTGGTGATGTAGCAGGCCACGGGCATGCCCTGGGTGCCCCGATCCGGCATGATCAGGTCCGAAAAAATAAATCTGTCCCCTTTTCCTTCTTTTCCCTTTCTTTTCCTTTCCTGGTTTTGGTTCAAAAAATTTACAAAGAGAATACAGTTCAGATTTCAAAAGATCTTCGCCCCATGGGATACCTTTGTCATCCAACCATTTAAGAAGCGTTTCTTTACGCGCATTGGCCTTGGGGAACGAATTTTCTTCTGTCACATTATGATACCCGGCATTGTCCATGATAATGATCGAATTTTCAGGAATATTCGGCAACAATTGATCTGTAAACCATCTGGAAAAATTGTTCCAGTCCATCTGCCCATGGTAATCACCGGTTTTCTTTTTTGTCTGGAAAACCAATTGAG
>JAABTU010000111.1 GCA_011389715.1 Desulfotignum sp. | reverse complement strand
TGGCTGAATTTGCCTGAAATTATTTGCAGTTCCGGGTTTTTTCCCAACTCCTTGAATTTGGTGCAGAATCAATGTATGATAGAAAATTGGCCTGGCTTGTACAAGGATGGCCGGGCATGGTCCAAATATTATGACAAGGAGAAAAAGGAATGGAGCCTGATAAATTCCGAGAATCCAGACAGGAAATAAACCGCATGTGCAGAAATGTCTATGCCCTGATCGACAAAAAAGCTTTGGAAGAATCCAAAGAAGGATATGAAAAGGTGCATGAACGGCTGGACATCCTCAAACCCCAGGCAGAAGGGGAGATCCAGAAGCGGTCTGTCAAGAATCTGGGGCTCAAACTCAAGAATCTGTCCACATTGATCCGCAAATTAAAACCCAAGGCCGGCGCTTCCCGAAAAGCGGGGAGCCCCGGTATTGTCTGGAATGAGGAACGGCTGGCGGAACTTGCCACTCCTTTTCTGGAGAAAGTTTGCCAGAATATGGGAACCGATGAAGCATCTGCCGTGTGTCTGGGCACCACAGGAAAAGGTATTCGTCCCAACTACCAGATCCAGTTCAGTGACAAGAGCATAACCTCTTTCAGCGGATCCAGCCACAAACCCAGCCAGAAACCCAATGCCGGTAAAACAAAAAACATTTCCCCGCCGTTTTCCCGGGCAGTGATCCAGAAAGTGCTGGCACAGAAAAAAGCATAGCCGGTGAACATAATCCGATCCATGACCCGAAATATCTGGGTCATGGGTTTGCATCACCCCCAAGCTGCTTGACCATTCTCAACTGGTTTCTGTTTTTGCCTGAACAGTCAAACTCCACACAATCCATTGTACAGGTCATGAGGTGGATACCCATCCCGCCGGGTCTGATATCATCCAGGTTTCGGGGTTCCAGGGTTGCAGGGTCCCATTGGCGGCCAAAATCTTCAATGGTGATACGCAGTTTTCCCGGCACAATTTCCAGGTAAAGGTTTATTTTCCCGTCGGGCTGGTTCATGTACCCGTGTTTGATGATATTGGCGCATGCTTCGGCAACAGCCAGAACAATATCTTCCGCCTCGTGCCCGGACAGCTTGTTGACGGCGGCAACCTTTTTTACCATCCCCCGTGCCAGCTGCAGGTATTTTGGATGGGAGGGGATGCTCAGTATAAGGTGTTCAGGGTTTGTGGCTATGGTATCTGTCATGGGCGGCCCTGTGTCTTGGCTGATCTGAAAACCTGATCGGATCAGCGGATCTCTTTTTTTGTATTATAAATGTATATCCACCCTGGTCCTGTTTGTCAATTACGTCCCGGCATGGCCAGTTGTAAATCTGCCGGCGGATTATCGTTGACACCCCAAAACCGCTAGGCTATTTATGCCCTATGATACGTGTTGAAAACCTTGTCAAAACCTATGGCAAAATTGTGGCCTGCAACAACGTGAGTTGCCGGTTTGAAGAAAAAAAGGTGACAGTTATCCTCGGGGGAAGCGGGTCCGGTAAAAGCACGCTGTTGCGCCAGGTAACCGGCCTTGAAAAACCGGACAGCGGATCGGTGTTCTTTGACGGCATGGATCTGACGCGTGCCACCAAAACAATGTTGTATGAGAAAAGAAAGAAAATGGGCATGCTCTTCCAGGGATCTGCCCTGTTCAATTACCTGGATATTTATGAAAACATAGCATTTCCCCTGCGGGAACACACAAAAATCGCAGACAACGTCATTAAGAATATCGTTACCATGAAACTTGAAATGGTGGGTCTGCGGGGAATCGAGCACCTGATGCCGTCCCAGCTGTCCGGGGGGATGATGAAACGGGTGGGACTGGCCCGGGCCATTGTGATGGACCCCAAGGTGATTTTTTACGATGAGCCCACTTCCGGTTTGGATCCCATTTCCACCGGCGTGATCGGCAAACTGATCAAGGACCTGAACATCAAGCTGGGCATTACCTCGGTGGTGGTGTCCCATGATATTGCATCCAGCTTCAAAATTGCCGACAAAATCATTATTCTCTATTACGGAGACATCATTGCCCAGGGGACCGTGGCAGAAATCCAGAACAGTACTGATGAGCGGGTCGTACAGTTTATCACAGGATCCCCTGAAGGCCCCATTGCTTTTACCCGCTCTGACACCAGTTATATTGATGCGCTTTTGACCGATAATGAAAAAACAACAGGAAAAATGCTGTGAATCTTGATATTGCCGCTGCCATCGGCCGGGCCACTCTGGCCTGGATGCAGGTTATCGGCAGGAGCGGTGTGTTCTTGTTTCTTGCTGTTTTTCAGGCCTTTCGAAGGCCGTACCGGATATCCCGGCTCATCAAGGAAATTGAATTCATCGGATCAAAATCATTTTTGATCGTGTTTGTCACGGCCCTGTTCACCGGTATGGTGCTGGGGCTCCAGGGCTACCATACCCTGACCCAGTTCGGGGCCCAGGCCCTTTTAGGGTCTGCAGTGGCCCTTTCCATTATCCGGGAACTGGGGCCTGTGCTGTGTGCCCTCATGGTGACCGGAAGGGCCGGGTCTGCCATAGCCGCACAAATCGGGATCATGAAGATAACAGATCAGTTCCCGGCCCTGGAAATGATGGCTATTGAGCCTGTCAAATATGTGATCAGCCCGAAAATTCTGGCCGGCATTATTTCCCTGCCCCTGTTGACCGCATTTTTTGACATCGTGGGAATTTTTGGCGGATACCTGGTGGGGGTCCAGCTGCTCGGGGTTAATCAGGGAGCATATTTCAGCAAAATGATCTCAGCGGTCACCTTTGCCGATATATATGGCGGGATGATAAAATCTTTGTGCTTTGGTCTGCTGATCTCCTGGATTTCCTGCTTCATGGGGTTCAGTGCCCGGGCCACAACTGAAGGGGTGAGCCGGGCCACAACCCAGACGGTGGTGGTGACATCCCTGTCCATCCTGGTGGTGGATTATATCTTGACATCTTTATTGCTATAGGATGTAATATTATTTATGTACGCCAGAAAAACTGAAATCTCGGTGGGGTTGTTCATGGTCCTGGGAATGGCATGCCTGGTGTATCTTTCTGTTAACCTGGGCGGGGTTGCATTGTTCAGATCTGACACCTATACCATTGAAGCCGGTTTCAGGTCCGTGGAAGGCCTTGAACCGGGGGCTTCTGTGGAAATCGCAGGGGTACCTGTGGGAAAGGTCAGACAGATCCGCCTGGAAGACAATGATGCCCGGGTTTTTATGGAGATTAAAAACAGCACCCGGATTTCCGATGACACCATTGCTTCGGTGAGGACCAAAGGCATCATCGGCGACAAATTCATCAAACTGGCACCCGGCTGGTCTGAAGAATATCTGGCAGACAATGATGTGATCATGGATACGGAATCTGCCATCAGCATTGAAGAGTTGATCAACAAGTACCTGTTTGAACAATAACAGCCAATCAGACACATGGAAGATATAGTCCATGGGATTTCATATAGAAAGCACGGAAAAGAAAAATATTGCCATGATCAGGGTGGAAGGTGAAGTAGACATGTTTACTTCCCCCAGCCTGCGGGATACCCTGGTGCTGTATTTTAAAAATAAAAAAGTTGCCGCTGTTGTGGTCGACCTGGCCAAGGTGTCCTTTATGGACAGTTCCGGCATAGCCACCCTGGTGGAAGGGCTTCAGTGGAGCAGAAAAAAGGACCGACCCTTTGTTCTGGCCGGATTGGGAGACACGGTATATAATGCCCTTTCCCTGACCAAACTGGATAATGTATTTACCATTCATGAAAATGCAGACAAGGCATTTGCGGCCGTAACCCGAGAAAAGATGGAAGAAGACTGATATGCATCATTTGATTGTGCGATCCCTGGCATTGACATTTATTGTGCTCTTTTTTACTGTTTCACATGCTGTGGCATCCCCGGCCCGGGACCAGCTCGAAGCCACCATTGACAGCATCATAAAAATTCTGGAAGATGATACCCTTAAATCAGATGCCAATGCCGCCCTTCGAAGAGAAGCATTGCGGAAAGTCATTTATGCGCGGTTTGATTTTGAAAAAATGTCACAGCTCAGCCTGGCCCGGCACTGGCGGGGCAGAACTTCTGCAGAGCGCCAGACCTTTGTCCGGTTGTTTTCCCGGCTTCTGGAAGATACCTATGTGGCGAAAATCGAGGCTTATAATGATGAAAAGGTGCGCTATGTCAAAGAACAGGTCAGAGATAATAAAGCCCAGATCAATACGGTTGTTGTGAGCGATTCCATCGAGATCCCGATTGATTACAGAATGTATGCAGCAGAAGACGGCCAGTGGTGGGTGTATGATATGGTGGTTGAAGGTGTGAGCCTGGTGGCAAATTACCGGTCCCAGTTCAGCCGGATGCTGGAATCTGATTCTTTTGAATCTTTGATCAGGCAGTTGGAAGAGAAAATCGCTCCAAACTCCTGAATTGCTGCGGGAACATTTTTGCTTTTCTTTTTGATGCACTTTTATTTTTATCTTGTCACATCCCCTTTTATTCAGGATAGTTGCCATTCCAATAACGGGGTTCTAACCATTTTCTAATGGTTTGCTCATCATTTGTTAAACAAAACCTTATAAAAGATCTGTATTTTCACAGCCAGTTTAGTGAACAATCTTTTAATTACAAGGTTAACCATGTCTTCTTCCAACCTGCTTCTGGTATTGCTCATGCTCACTGCCAGCGGATATTTTCTGGGCCGCAGGCGTGCCTTTGTTCTTGCCGGTGCCAGCGGCAGAGGCCAGCAGATACTGCATTCCAGACCCACCTATTATGGTGCCCTTGCTGCGCTCTGGTGTGCCCTACCGGCCCTGATCGTTTTTTCTTTCTGGCGGTTCTTTGAGTCCAATGTGGTCACCCAGATGGTGATTGCCGGTCTGCCTCCTGACCTGCAGAATCTGCCGGCAGACCGGCTCGGTCTCATAATAAATGATATCCGGAACATCGTTTATGCAAACATTGTTCCGGAAGAGATCAGCCCGGCCATCCAGGCGGCAGCCGACCATTACACACGGCTTCAGGCCATCAGCCACGCCACCCTGGCAGTGATGGTAACCACCATTGCCATTGCAGGGATTTTGTGGGTGCACAAAATTATTTCTCCGGGGCTGCGGGCACGTAACCATGTGGAAACCATGGTCAAATACCTGCTTATTGCCTGTTCCACCATCGCCATATTCACCACCATCGGCATTGTATTGTCTGTTTTGTATGAAGCCATCCGTTTTTTCAAGATTGTTCCCATACATGAATTTGTTTTTGGTCTGGACTGGAGCCCCCAGATGGCCATCCGCGCTGACCAGGTGGGCTCATCCGGGGCTTTCGGCGCTATTCCCGTTTTCATGGGTACCCTGCTCATATCAGCCATTGCCATGTGTGTGGCGGTTCCCATCGGTCTGATGTCCGCCATTTACCTGTCTGAGTATGCCAACAAACGATTCCGGGCGGTTGCCAAGCCACTGATGGAGATTCTGGCCGGTATCCCCACGGTGGTATACGGTTTTTTTGCCGCCCTGGTGGTGGCCCCCCTGATCCGCAACGCCGGGGTGTCCGTGGGCCTGGATGTGTCCTCGGAAAGTGCCCTGGCCGCCGGTCTGGTCATGGGGATCATGATCATTCCCTTTGTGTCATCCCTTTCAGATGATGTGATCAATGCGGTTCCCCAGTCCCTGCGTGACGGTGCCCTGGGCCTTGGTTCCACCCACAGTGAAACAGTCCGCCTGGTTGTGCTGCCCGCTGCACTGCCCGGCATAGTCGGTGGTGTGCTGCTGGCGGTGTCCCGGGCCATTGGCGAGACCATGATCGTGGTCATGGCAGCGGGCCTGGCTGCCAATCTGACGGCAAATCCCCTGAATACCGTTACCACAGTGACTGTCCAGATAGTCACCCTCCTGGTGGGGGACCAGGAGTTTGACAGCCCCAAGACCCTGGCAGCATTTGCTCTGGGCCTTTTGCTGTTTGTCATCACTTTGATCCTGAATGTCATCGCCCTGGTGGTGGTGCGCAAGTACAGGGAGCAGTATGAATAATCATTCCAATACCGGTCATGCCGGCACCACCCGTAGCAACACGCAGAAACAATCCGCATCCTTGCGGACAATGGATATTGTCAGCAAAGGGCTTTCCAGGCGCTATAGAGCTGAGAAGCGGTTCCGGCTGTATGGCATAACAGCCATACTCCTTTCCATGGTTTTTTTGTCCATGCTTTTCATCAGCATCACTGCCAATGGATATACCGCTTTCCAGCAGACCTTTGTCCAGCTGGATATTTTCCTGGATCCTGATGACATTGATACCCAGGTCCTGCAGAATGCCAACTACCAGGCAATGGTGAAAAATGCGCTCAGGGATATGTTTCCAGATGTGAAAACCCGGGGCGACAAACGCCAGTTATATGATATGGTCAGTACTGGGGCAGCGTACCAATTGCAGGATTTTGTCAGGAAAAACCAGCAGAGGATCGGCTCTGTTGTCCAGCTCTGGGTACCGGCGGATGATGATGTGGATATGCTGATAAAAGGCCATATCCCCAGAGATGTGCCCGAGACTGAGCGCAGAATTAAAGATACACAGCTCTCCTGGATTGATAGGCTCCTGGAGCAGGGGCGGATCGAAAAACGGTTCAATACCACGTTTTTTACAGCCGGAGATTCCCGGGAACCTGAACTGGCAGGCATTCGGGGTGCTGTTACCGGATCTTTTTACACCCTGATCGTCACCCTGCTGTTGTCTTTTCCCGTTGGTGTGGCCACAGCGGTTTACTTAGAGGAGTTTGCCCCCAAAAACCGGTGGACCGACATCATTGAAGTGAATATCAATAACCTGGCAGCGGTTCCTTCCATTGTTTACGGCCTGCTGGGTCTTGCGGTTTTTTTGAATTTTTTCGGACTGCCGAGATCGGTTCCCCTGGTGGGCGGATTTGTGCTGACCCTGATGACGTTGCCCACCATCATTATTGCCAGCCGGGCCGCCTTGAAATCGGTTCCCCCTTCCATTCGGGAGGCGGCCCTGGGTGTGGGTGCCTCAAAAACCCAGATGGTGGTCCACCATGTACTGCCCCTGGCATTGCCCGGCATGCTCACCGGCACCATCATCGGCATGGCCCAGGCCCTTGGCGAGACAGCCCCGCTGCTGATGATCGGCATGGTGGCATTTATCGTGGACATACCGGGCGGATTTACCGATCCCTCGACTGTGCTGCCGGTACAGATTTTTCTGTGGGCAGACAGTCCGGAACGTGCTTTTCTGGAGCGGACTTCTGCCGCCATCATGGTGCTTCTGGCTTTTTTGGTCACCATGAATGCGGTGGCGGTTTTTCTGCGGAAAAAATTTGAACGAAGATGGTAGGTATTTTTTTAAATGTTTTTTTAACCAAAATGTGTAAGGAGAAAGAAATGAAAAAAGTGTTGATTGCAAGTCTGGCCCTGATTTTCACAGTGGGTCTTGGTAGTGGATGGGCTGCTTCAAGGGATTATATTTCCATTGTCGGGTCCTCAACCGTGTATCCGTTTGCAACGGTTGTTGCGGAAAATTTTGGTAAATCCACCAAGTTTAAAACCCCCACCATCGAATCCACCGGTTCCGGCGGCGGGTTCAAACTGTTTGCTGCCGGTGTGGGTGTGGAATATCCGGACATCACCAATGCTTCCCGGCGGATCAAGAAATCTGAGTTTGAAAAAGCCGTAGCCAACGGTGTCAAAGAAATCGTTGAAGTAAAAATCGGATATGACGGTATTGTTATTGCCAACTCCAAAAAAGCCCCGCTGTTCAAGCTGAGCCGCAAGGACATTTTTCTTGCCCTGGCCAAGGATGTGCCATCAGGAAACGTGGCCGGCAAAACCGTTCCCAATCCCAACAAAACCTGGAAAGATGTGAACCCTTCACTGCCGGATATCAAAATTGAAGTTCTGGGGCCGCCCCCGACTTCCGGTACCAGGGATGCATTTGTGGAACTGGCTATGGAAGGCGGTGCCAAAAAATTTTCATGGATTAAGGATTTGAAGAAAAAAGACAAAAAAGCCTACAAAGCCCTTTGCCATACCATCCGTGAGGACGGTGCCTATATTGAAGCCGGTGAAAACGACAACCTGATTGTCCAGAAACTGGATGCCAACAAGGACGCGCTGGGGATTTTCGGGTTCTCTTTTCTGGACCAGAATACGGACAAACTCCAGGGTGCGATCATTGACGGTGTTGCCCCGGAATTTGATGCCATTGCAGACGGCAGTTATCCGGTATCCCGTCCTCTGTTTTTCTATGTCAAAAAAGCCCATGTGGGCAGCATTCCCGGAATCAAGGAGTTTCTGGCTGAATTCACCAGTGAAAAAGCCTGGGGTGATGACGGCTATCTGACTGACAAGGGCCTGATTCCCATGCCTGAAGCGGAAAGAAAAAAATTCAGACAGGCAGTGGAAAATCTGACCCCGCTTTCCGCATCTGACCTGTAATCTTTTGCTGTAAGCCTGTATTGTCAGCCGGACCGGGTCTTTGATCCGGTCCGGCTGTTTTTTTTGCGGTCCTGTTGGTCCTGTTGCAAAGTATAGAGGCAAGCAGGCAGAAAAACCTGGTTTTTAGTACAGTACTCTCAGTTTCTGTAAAAAAAATGAAAATGAGGAGGGGCATCTGGGTTGCGGGTTTCCCGCGTTAGTTTGGATGGTCAAAGATAGTGTGTGTGTTCAGTAATCCCGGCCCCGGATAATGGTAATGATCAGCCACAACCCCAGCAGGGCGGAAATCAGATACCCGATCATGCCCAAAGCAGGGAATCCGAAAAGCAATGGTTTTACACCGGTGGTAATGATCATGGATGATCCCATGATCATGGCACCCAGCACAATGCCCAGGGTCAGGCGGTTGAAGCTGCTTTCAAGGGCTTGGTGCAGGGGGGCCAGGTTTTTGTGGTCAAACCCGATGGTGAGGTCACCATGTGCCATTTTTTTGAAGATGGTGGAAAGGGTTTCAGGCAGATGCTGCTGGAGGTTCCATATACTGGACAGGTTATGGCGCAGCCGCTGCCACAGATATCCTTTTGAATACTGACGGGATACCAGCTTGCGCACATGGGGTTCTGCCTCGGAAATCACATCCAGGTCCGGATACAGCATCCGGGCCGTGCCTTCCACGGTGATCAATGCCTTGATGACGATGGACATGTCCGGCGGCAGGCGCAGGTCATGGGATTTCAGTACCTGGACAAGATCCTCCAGCAGCTGCCCCATGTGGATATCCTTGAGCGGCAGAGACATATAGACATCCATGATATCCATCACATCCTTTTCCAGCTGCCGGGAATCTATCGTTTCCTTAGCTGTTGCAATATTGCACAGCATTTGCGTCAGTTTTCTGCTGTCTTTGTCCACACCTGCACGGATCAAAAACAGCAGGTCGTTTTTTTCATCCGGGGTCAGCCTGCCCACCATCCCCCAGTCCATGAGGCACAGCCGGTTGTCAGAGGTGATCACCATATTTCCCGGATGCGGATCAGCATGGTAAAAACCATGATCCAGGATCTGGAGAACAGCGGATTTCAAACCAGTGCCGGCGAGGGTTTTTCGCAGGTCCTTTGGAAGATCCAGTGCCGGGGTGATTTTGGAACCTGAAACAAATGCAGTCACCAGCACCCTGGGTGTGGTATATTCGGTGAATACTTCGGGAATGAGAATGTCTGATTCCTGTTCAATCTTTGATTTGGCAATCTGGATATACCTGGCTTCCCGGGAAAAATCGATCTCCCTGAGCAGGGTGCGCCGGTTGGCTTCCACAATACCCGGCAGGTCATACACCTGCAGGGCTTCGATATTGTTGTGGCATTGCCTGGCCAGGGTTTCCAGAATATTCAGATCGGTTTCAACGGTTTTGACAATGCCCGGACGTCTGACTTTCACCGCCAGAACCCTTCCCTTGCTGCGGTGCACTGCCTTGTGCACCTGGGAAAGGGATGCCGCAGCCACAGGTTCCGGATCAAAAGAGCTGAACAGGGATGCCAGAGGGGTGTCAAATTCCTGCTCCAGCACTTTTTTGACATCTTCAAAGGGAATCGGACCCACTGCATCCTGAAGCCTGCTCAGTTCCCGGATCATGGGCAAAGGCAGTATGTCCGGGCGCATGCTCAGGATCTGTCCGAGCTTGACAAAGGTGGGACCAAGTTCCTCAATGGCCAGCCGGATGCGCTGAAATACATCCATATCTGTATCTATCTTGGGGGATATGGAGTGCACCAGGTTTTTCATCGGCAGGTCCAGGCGCTGGAGCAGGTCCCCGAATCCATATTTTGCCAGGATCACGGCCATATCCTTCAGCCGGCCAAAATTGGTAATGGTTTTCAGTTCCATGGACCAGTCCTGTTATACCTGATCTTTATGTTTATCTTTTTCCAATCTGAAATAATGGCTATTGCGGGCATTTTTTTTCCTGTTTATATCTTCCTATTGTTCCATAACACGTTTAACACGGTGCTTCAACTTTTACGGCAAAAAATACCCACGGCCGGCATTGTGGAACAACAAAGGTCTGGGAAAATATCCGGCAGATTTTGTACGATCCCCGGTCAAAATCCTCAACAAAAGTTTGACCTGCACACGGTTTTTGATTTAAGATAGATCCAAACAATAAAAGGAGTTTGCAGGATGTTGTATTCAGGACATTTTTCATTTGATGAGATAAGCACATCCGGCCAGGAGCGGCATGGATATTTTACCTGTATGGTGAAAGCCGGCACCCCGGAACTGGCACTTCAAAAATTTAAACAGCGAATCCAGACCATCAGAGAGGATATCCAGGATCCGCTTTTTAAAGATATCCAGGCAGTGTATGTGGAAGATATTGTGGAGATAGGAGACAGCCCGGATGAGGCTGTGGTGACCCGGTTTCAGTCATCTGACGGGCCCTTTCCCAAATCCAGAAGCTGCTCGCTGCCCACCTCTGATACAAAAGAAATAAAAGCATTTCAATGGATTCCCGAATCTGATCCTGTCACTGACCAACAGCAGACAACCCGGGAACATGAGTACAAAGAAGCGGTGCCATTTATGCAGTTTTCCAGGTGACGGGATTTTACCGGCCATGGGGAATTTTCATGCAGATCAATAGAATATTATTTTTGCGGCGATGGTAGGAATATGGATGCCTTCTGGGCAAATATTTCAGGGCCACAGGTCCATCCGGCAATGGTGCTGCTGCCCTATGCAGTCCTGCCGGCTGTGGGGTTTCCTGTTGTGCCCTTTCTGGTCCTGCTGGGCCTGAGATTCGGAACTGTGTGGGGTGTTGTCATCATGCTGGCGGTGACCCCCCTTCATCTGGCTGTTTCCTACTGGTTCACCCGGAAGGTTGCCGGCCGGTGGATACAGTCCCTGGCAGAAAAAATCGGCGTATCCATACCCCGGATGCCGGAAAACCGGCACCTGGGGTATGGATTTTTGTTCATGGCGATTCCAGGGCTCAGCTATGCCCTGAAAAATTATCTGCTGCCGTTGTCAGGCATCCGGTTTCTGCCCTATATGGCATGTGCGTGGCTGACCCAGGGTATCATGGGGATTCCCTTTGTGATCATGGGAAGGGCAGTGGTCCAATGGGATATGAAGTTGTTGGGCGTGGCAGGAGGTATTATTCTGGCAATTTTTTTGTTCAGGCGCAAAATTCATGGCATATACCGCCATGTCATGAAATCGTGAAATGGATGTGACAAGTAAGAAAGGGGTATTAAACAAACGGATGAAAACATTACTTGCAGCCGGACTGATCCTGCTGCTGTCCTCTGTGGCCTGGTGTGAGGAATCTGCAGGATTGCAGACCTTTCAGGTTTTTTATGAAAATGATCTTTTCGGCGATACTGACAAGTATTATACCAATGCCCTGCAGATGACCTGGCTGTCAAGGGATCTGAAGAGATACAAAGAGGATGTCCGCCTGCCCGAATGGTCCCTGCCTGTGATCCGGGCAGTCCCTTTTGCCCATGTTCCAGGCAGCACCCACAATATCGGGCTGCTGTTCGGGCAGCAGATCTATACCCCGGCAGATATCCAGGCCACGGAGCTGCTGCCTGATGACCGGCCCTATGCCGGGTATCTGTATGCAGGCATCGCCCTGCACAGCAAAACCTTGACCAAGCTGGATACCATTGAAATCACCCTGGGGGTGGTGGGCCCGTCCGCCCTTGGGGAACAGGTCCAGAATACCGTTCATGACCTCAGGGATATTGCCGAAGCACAGGGATGGGATAACCAGCTGGATGATGAGGTGGCCCTGGGATTTGCCTGGCAGCGCAAATGGCGCACCCACCGGGCGATGCTGACAGACTGGCTGTGCTACGATCTACTCACCCACACCGGCGTTACCCTGGGCAATGTGAAAACCGGCGCTGATGCCGGAGGTGAGGTCCGGGTGGGGTATAATATTCCCATGGATTTCGGATCTGACGTGATCCGTGCCGGTGCCGGTATCAGTGCGCCCGTGTCCGGTTTCGGCTATCCCCGGTTACCTGTCTTTGGCCTGCACTGGTTTGCCGGTTTCCGGGTTGAAGCGGTGCTGCGTGATATTTTCCTGGACGGCAACACCTTTACAGGCAGCCACAGTGTGGATAAAAAACCGTTTGTGGCGGAATTATCCACAGGTATTGCCGTAAGCTATAAGACGGTCAAGCTGACCTACCGCCATGTTTTCAGGACCGAACAGTTCGATCACCAGTCCAGGGGGCATGTGTTGGGGTCTTTGGCCCTGACGGTTTCATTTTAGATTTGCGGCAGGAAAACCGATCGGTTAGGGGCGCTGAACCGGTTCAAGCAGGCAATAATCGTGTGATGTATCCAGGTCCTTTGTGCGGTACCCTGGAACCGCTGCCCTGCAGGGAAGCGATCTGCCCTTGACAGATGCGGTGAGAAACAGTTCCAGGCCTTTGTGAGCCCGGGTGAATGTCACACTGACAGAACCCCCCGGTACCAGGGTAGGACCAAAGGACAGGGGGGTGTTCTGGTGCAGCCATTCCGGGAAAATACCGGATCCCAGAATGAGCATATCCCCTTCTTCTCTTATGAACAGGCTGCGCATCATCATGACCCATTCTGCCGCAGCCCAGCCATGCTGGCCGTCTCCCATGCACCCGCCGCCGGTTAAAGGATTGATGGCTTCCGGCCACTGTCCTGTGGGGGATGCCAGATCTGCAACGGTGTGGATCAACTCTTTGTACCGGACATCCTGGCTGCGCAAAAAGGTCTGGGCCATGGCCAGGGTCAGGTAAATATTGATACCTGAATGGATCATATCCTGGAAAAAGGCCTTGCCAAAAGAACAATGGGCCATGAGATAGGACATGGTGTTCATTATTCTGGCATCATTGGGGGGGGTGATCTGCAAAGGATAATCTGCAACCAGGGATCCCACAGCACCTGCATCCATCCGGCGGTAGGGCGATGCCGGGATGGCCTGGTGTTTTTTATACCCGGGTGCCTGGGCCAGGGAGGTGAAAATCCGGTTTTCAAAATCCATCGCCTGGGCGGCAAACATTTTCTGATCTGCAGCGTTTCCCTGTTTTTTTGCCAGTTTTGCGGCTGCCCGAAGTCCGGCAACCCCCCAGAAATCATCCCAGTAATAATAGTCATTGGGCCCTAAATGTTCGGCACTGAAACCGGCCGGCAGCAGACCATCATGGGGCTTGCCGTCCTTTTTGCTCCGGCGTTTGTGTATGATCCACCGGGCGCCTTTCATCAGGGATGTAAAAACAGATGCCGAAAAAACCCGGCCGGTGCATTGGGTAAACCGTTGGGCGATCCACAGCACCTGGCCGTTGGAATCCCATTCCCCTTCCTGGGACTGGAAATACCCGCTCAGTTTCTGGCGGCTGGCAAATCCCTGGATCAGGCGTTCGCATCTTTGGGCAAGTCCTAAGCCCAGCAGGGCATTCATCATCAAACAGGCATCCCGGAACCAGAAACGGCGGTAGGTATAAGGCCCCGGAACCACCTCATCCGCACTCAACAGCAGCAGGGTCCTGACAGCGGCATCATACAGAAATTGAAATTTGGCATCAGGTATGGCCAGGGCTGCGGTTTGTGAAACAATCTGTGAGGCAGGTTCTGCCGGCCGGCCGGTGCCGGAAGATACAAAGGCCGCGTCCTGGTTCAGGGGCACCTGGATATCAATTCGGGTGGCGGCATTGGGGTCAACCGGAAAAAACGCGGCTGCCGTTGCCATGCCGATGGGGCATGCCACCTGGTCTTCCGTCTGGGGCCGGTCCAGTTCCAGGGCCACATCCCCGCGGTCATAGGTGGAAAACAGCACCTTTTCAGGAGCGGTTCCAAAGCGCACCTCGTGGGCATGGTTAATGACAAACCGGCTGTCATTATAGCGGATATGGTCGATGAAATAGACCCCTTCCGGATTATAGGGCCGTATGGACACAATAAGCCACCCGGCATCTTTTTGCATGCTGCCTTTGGCAATCATCTGCATCACCGGGCCTGCAGGGGTGTCCATTGTCACGCTGGCCGTGCACACAAGAGACAGGTTGTTTTTCGCTGTGGCAGTGGTGACTGCCAGTTCATCTGACAGATCAAGCGTCTGTACCACCCGGGGCTGCCGGGACGGCAGCAGCAGTGCTTTGTCTTGGGTCATGAGCCAGACATCAATGGACCATGCATCAAACAAAGGTGTCACAAGCCCCCTGGGATCAATCACAGGGTAGGCTGCAAGATCTGGATGGCCCACTGCGGTCCAGTTCCTGTGGGTCACATTGATATGGGAAAAGGAAAATCCCCTGGGGATAAAAGACGCATCTTTGGGGGTGAACTGTTTTACCACCCAGAAGGGCCAGACCCAGTCAAGATTGTACTGGATGGCCCGGGTGTTGACCAGGCCCCGGGCATGGAAGATGAGCCCTGCCCGGAGCAGTTCAATGGGTTCCTGCACTTCAGAGGGTTTGCTGAACTGGCGCAGCCGGGCCATGAGGGTGACAGGATCCAGAAATCCGTAATAACCGGTCATCCGTCTGATCAGAAACCGCCATGGCAGCAATTTTTTGAATAATTTCTGCACCATCACGCCGGTTAAACAAAGGGGTTGGCAATATGCTGCTGCAGATGCTTGTCAATGGTTTTTTCAAAAGGTCTGCCGTAATAATCATAGAGACGGGTTTCCGTCTCCAGGTTCACCGGCTTTGCAGGATCGAATTCCGGGCCGTTTTCAATGGCCTGGGTGGTCAGATCCACTTCAAAGGTGGAATCCTCCCAGGTGACGGATTTTGCCCAGTTCAGGGACAACAGCACCTTTTTACCGCCGGGCAGCCAGTTCCGGGTGTCCACCACCACATACCGGAGCGCCCAGGTCTCATCATCTAAAATAAAATCCTCCACATGTCCGATATCCCCGTCTGATCCCTTGATGAAATATCCTTTGACCTCTTTGAAAGAGCGCAGGTGGTTATTTTCACTGTCGTCTGTATCATCCGGTTCCTCCTCCGGGGCTGCTGCGCTGCCCGGTGTAATGGTACCCACTGCTGCCGGATAGGTTGCCGGTCCCCACAGGCCGGTGCCGGCCCAGTAATAGGGATACCCATAGTATTGGAACAGCTTTTTTTCATGTTCACGGGACACAGGATCATCTTGGGATGGGGCCGGGCAGTTTTCCACCGCTTCTTTGGACACATTGAGAAAAAGGCTGCGGGTGTGCCAGTCTGGCCTGTCAATCATTATGGGTGATATCAGGACCTTGCGGCCGATGAGCCAGTTCCCGGTGTTTGCCACTATATGGCGCACGGTCCACCACCGGTCATCAAACAGCAGGTCTTCACATGTCCCGAAATGGTCGTCTTCAGCATGTAATTTATATCCAATAATTTCGTTAGCGCTTCTGTGCATGATATGCCTCCTTACGTCTTACGTGTTTTTTTTGTGACCTTATCATGGGTTCGCAGATCAGGTGACGGTGCGGGCAAGGGAGTGGGCTTTTTCAGCGACCAGGTCCCATTCGGTTCGAATGGCCAGCAAAAATGTTTCCCAGGGTTCTATTTCCTTGTCACCGGCCCCCATCTGGTCAGGGCTCAGGGAAACGGTGTGTGCATAGAGGTCCAGAAGCTTGTTGACACAGGCATCTCTGCTGAATTTCAGGGCTGTCTGCGCTGCGTACGCCTGCCATGGCCGAATTTTTTCAGGATCAGACACGGCATCGCAGATGACGCGGGAAAACTTTTTTTGTTCTGCATCCGCAGGAAGCAGTATCCCGTTTTTTTTGTTTTCCACCACCTCCCTGACACCCGGACCATCCAGGGCGATAACCGGTGTTTTTGCAGCCATGGCTTCGGTGAGCACCATGCCCTGGGTTTCAGATTGTGAGGAAAAAACAAAGAGATCCATGGCCTGATAGGCATCGGCCAGGGCGCTGCCGGTGAGGTTTCCTGTGAGAATCAGCCGGTGGGCAAGGCGGCAGTCTGTAAATATATCATGGATTATTTGTCTGTCAGGGCCATCTCCTGCCACACAAAACCAGGTGTCTTCAAGGGTCTGCATGGATCCGGCAACGCTTTTGGCCAGAAATTCAAGGTTTTTTTCAGGGGCAAGTCTGCCCACATGTCCGATGATAAAGGCGTTTTCGGGTATGTGGTACGCTTTTTTAAAACCATGCGCGTCACCGGAAGAAAAAAACTGTGTGTCCACACCCGTGGGGATTTGTGTCACCGGTGTGGTGACGCCGCGCTCTGTGATCAGATCCGCAATGCTTTTGCTGGGAGCCACCACCTGGTCGCATAAATTAGCGTACATGATGGACAGGTTCCTGGCAAATTGTTTGAAATTGTCATTGTCCCCGGTGACATAATGGGTATATTCCTCATACAGGGTGTGGTGGGTAAAAACCAGAGGCAGTCTGCGCCGCCGGGCAGCCCTGAAAGCGGCATCGCCGAGCAGATATGGATGGTGGCTGTGAATGATCTCCGGGGAGAACGCATCCAGTCTTTCGTCAATGTAAAACGGCACCGCGATGCGCATGGAAAAGTCACTGCCGTTGAAATTCTGGATGGCAGGAACCCGCAGAATGGTGTCATCTTCACTGTTGTCTGCATCGTCTCCGGCAAAGGTCGGTGCAACAATGAGAACCTGGTGCCCTTTTTGCTGCAGGTCCCGGAAAAATGTGTGTACCGACCGGGCCACCCCGCCCACATGGGGCAGGTATGTATTGGTGAACATGCAAATCTTCATTATTTTCTCAACCGTTTGGTCATCCTTTTTAAAATTAATGATGTGTAAAAAGTAACACAACTATCTGATCGAAACAAGGTTGAAAGCCTCAGTTGACAGAGAACCGAGAATATCGCATCCTGAATAAAACGGTAACACCAGAGATGAGAGCAAATGAAAACAGACCCCGCATCCTTCAGTATGATGACCATGAACCTGCGGTTCGGCCTGGCAAAAGATGGAAACAACCGCTGGGAAAGACGCAGGGATGTGGTCAAGGATTTTCTGAAACAGAAGAAAACCGATTTCATCGGATTTCAGGAAGTGAACCATTTCCAGGCGGATTTTCTGACCGGAATCCTGAAGGAATACCGCCACATCGGCTGGTACAACCGAAGCCATCCCTGGTGGCAGTCCAACATGATCTTTTTTCACAAAGACTGGACCTGCCTGGGCCACCGCCACCATTTCATCTCCCGGTTTCCCGACTTCCCGTCCAAAATAGCCGGTTCCCGGTGGCCCAGGCAGTGCGTTGCGGGGTGGTTCGAAAAACAGGGCACGAATCTGCTGATGGCCAATACGCACTTTGATTTTACCGAGGCGGTCCAGGCCAAAAGCGCGGTATGGCAGCGAATTTCCTGAAACGGTTTCCGCCGGGACTGCCCGTGATCATCACCGGTGACTTCAACGCGGGTCATGGCTCATCCGCTTTCAAAACCTTTCAGACCCACGGATTCCGGGAAGTGTTTGAAGCAGATCCCCCGGGCACATTTCACAACTTCACCGGCAATTCCAAGGGCCGGCACATCGACTGGATTCTTTACAGAGGCGGGATCCGTCCGGTCACCCGCCGGGTCCTGACCTTTCACAAAGGGAACCAGTATCCCTCGGACCATTTTCCCGTGGCTGCTGCATTTGCCTTTTATTCCTGAGGGTCATCCGGGGAACCGGTCTGTTTTTATGGCCATTATTGATTTTTAGTAACGATGCCGGTCACGCCGAATATTGGATCAGACCGTCGGAGCTGCGGGAATTTCAATTGTGTTTTGCTGCCGGTCAGGGTACCCTGCAGGCCGCTGGTAACACATGCAAAAAAAATCATCAGGAAAACAGATGAAACCGACCGATGAACCGTACCGGGCCTGTCTGGCCATTTTGAATGAAGAGCTTGTCCCGGCCATGGGCTGCACAGAACCCATCGCCGTTGCCTATGCCGCAGCAAAAGCCACGGCCGTGCTTGGCTGTCAGCCGGACCGGGTGAGGATTGCGGCCAGTGACAACATTATCAAGAATGTAAAAAGTGTGGTGGTGCCCAATACAGGGGGGCTGCGGGGTATTGCAGCCGCTGCTGCAGTCGGCATTGTCGCAGGGGATGCAGACAAAACCCTGGAGGTTATTTCCCGTGTGGATGCCGTCGGGCAGAAGAAAACAGCGGCTTTTCTTGAAAACACAGCAATCACGGTGTGTCACATCGACTCCGGCCTGATATTTGATCTGGCCGTGACTGTCTATACGGGCAGTTCCAGTGCCATGGTCCGGATCTCCCATTTTCATACCAACATGGTTCTGATCAAAAAAAATGACGGCATTGTGTATCAGAACCAGGACTGCGATGAGATCAATACAGACAGACTCACAGACCGATCCATACTGAATATAAAGGATATCCTTGATTTTGCTGCATCTGTGAAAACAGAGGATATCCAGCCCCTGATACAACGGCAGATCGATTATAATACAACGATAGCTGACGCCGGGATCACAGGCGACTGGGGGGCCAACATCGGATCTGTGCTGCTGGACATCTGGGGAGATGACATAAAGGTCCGGGCCAAAGCCATGGCTGCAGCAGGATCAGATGCCCGGAT
>JAABTU010000099.1 GCA_011389715.1 Desulfotignum sp. | reverse complement strand
AGACAGCCAGATCTATGTGAGTCATGCGGATTTCCTGTGTCCTCCCAATTGTCCTGAGCCGGATGACCGGTGCACGGTAACAGGGCAACCCAGAAAACCCGATATGTTCCGGCAGATAGCTGAACTGAATGTTCCGGAAGTGATGCCGTTTGTCATTCAAAGCCGCCAGCTCGGGCCGGGGGTGGGGGGATATTCACCGGCCGATTTGTATGCGCTGGCGGACCGGATTTCCCGGCACACCGGCCGATGTCTGGTGGCCACGGCCTGCCGGTGCCACGGGGTGATATCCGGCGGGAGTGTCAAATAAAGGCTCTGTTGCCATCCCCCCAGAGCGCCGGCCTGCCGCAGACACCGGGTTCAGAGAGATTTTGTCATGCGCCTGGACCGGGCCTTTTCCGGACTCAGCCCGGCGGACCTGTCCACCGGGCTGAGTGCTTGTCTGCAATCTATTTCAAAGGAGCAGCGGTGTTAAAAGTGTGGCCACAAGACCTGCCGTGATGAGTCGCATGACAGCGCCGATCACAGCCGCGCCCATGGCTTCAAAATGCGTCAGTTCAGTGGCTTCAGACCAGATGGCAGGTATCTGGCCGAAGATCACGGACAAAGGGAACCCAGACGCCGCCAGGACAACAGAACCGATCACCATCTTGGGCGGAAGTGTGGCAGCCACGTCTTTGAGCTGGGCCGTAGCCAGGGTCGGAGAGGCCAGAATGCTGACGATGCCTGACTCCGGGTCAATGGACAAGGTGGAAAGGAGCGATGACAGACCGCCTTCGATATACGCCCATATGCCGATGTATTCCAGGGCCCCGATGAGGGCAAAGATCACGCCGACAGCAGGGATGATCAAAAGAAATAAAAGTTCCGCGCCTTCTTTTGCTGCGCCGAAGATTGTGGGCAGGACCCCGGTTGTCGGAGTGAATGACGGCATCTCATCCAGGGGCACGGCACGGGTGTCCCGCCAGAATGTGAGTTTCATCAGCAATGGGACGATAATCAAGGGGGCGAAGACCGAAAGCAGAATCACCACAAACACCTTTGCCTGGATAGCCGTCAGGGCGATAATGCAGAACATGAATGTGGAAAAGGACTGCTGGGACTGGACCATGGTGCAGACAGCCATTTTTTGTTCATCTTTGGTGGCACCGGCCTTGACCAGGATCGGGCCGGCAATTCTTCCTGCTGCATTGATGTCACCAAGAACATTGTAAACCGAAGGCACAATGATCGAAGAATTGACGCCAATGAGCCGGGTCACGGGAATGAAAAGGCGCATCAAAGCGTCTGTAAACCCCAGCCGTTCCAGAATCCGGCCGATCAGTACACTGATGATGATGGCAACACCCACCTTGCCGGTAAGAAATACCTTGACGATAATGGGGTAGGCCTTGTTGAGCATGGCATCAAATACCCCGGAGATATGGTGGGGGGCAAAGAGCAGTCCTAAAAACGAGAGAACCACCAGGACAAGTCCGGTGATTTCGATTCCCCGGAGCCGTTTCCGGGGGGTGATTGCTGAAGTTTCATTCATGAATTCTCTCCTTGTGTAAACGGTTGTTGTATTTTTTATCTCCCTTGGGCTGACATCAGCCCTGTTTTTTGATCAGGTAGTTTTCAGCCATGTTTTGGGCATAATCCTGGATAGCTTTGCCGCCGAACTGTTCTAAAGGAATGCTGGTCATGCGTTCTTTGAAAATCACCACCTCAAGATTCGGCAAAAGCATTGTAATGGCCCGTGCCAGGGGCAGCCCGTTTTCCATTATTTCAAGTGCGTGAGAGTTACCGCAGATGAAATTCAAGCCAAGTTCCCGGGCTTTTTTTACCAGGGCGTGTTCAGGAAAGACACGGCTGATGGAGGCCAGCACGGTGTCCACCATGGGATGCTCTTTCAGAACCCGTTCCATGTGAACCGGGGTGAATCCGGTGTGAGGGAAAATGTGCATGATTTTGTTGACAGGATTATCTGGACGGCCCTCAAGGATAATACCCCGGGTGCATACCGCGGTTTCCATGATTTCATTACAGTTCCGGGTTTTACGTTCGTTTTTTAAAATGTCTGTTTCCATTTCAAGATCCATGAACCGGTCCAAACGGGAAAGGATATCACCCAGAGTAGCGACACCTTCCAGCGTATTTCCCACAAAGAGGATGTTGCCCGGGATGTTGCTGTAGCTGATGTTGACATGGCCGGCATCATGGCCGTGAAGGAAAGCGATGCCGGGGTGAAGCCCGTGAAAGGCCTCATGGAGTTCAAAGACCGAGACATTGTACAGATCTATGTAGGTCCGGAGCAGGACACCGCCTGAATTCGACGCATCGGCAATGGGATGGTGTGCGATGATGGCATCCACCCCGGTGGCCCCGGCAAGTTCGATGGCGCTTTCGGTCAGGGTCATCATCACAGCCACTTTTTTCAGTTCCTGGTCGGGTCGTCCACAGACAAGGCCCGGGGTTTCCGTGACCGCTTTTCCCGGGATGCCGGATGATTTGGTGACCACAAAAGGATTCTTTCCTGCCCGGGCATCGCCCGAAACCCTGCCTTTGGTGATGGTGTCAAGGGTCATGTTCAGATCATGTGCAGTGATGGGCATCTGCATGTTTTTCTCCTCCTGATATTGCCGCTATCCAAGAGTGATGGATGTATGTGCGGCGGTTAGCGCGAAAACAGATTGACAAGGTCTGCCCTGGCAACCCGTTTTTTTATGACGTCGATATCGGTGGTATAAAGCTCCTTTTTTTTCATCCGTTCAAACAGAACCGATCCTGAGAACGTATATTTGCGGTCAAGGCGGTTTTTCTGCGTCATTTCCTGCCGCACGTGGGAGATGGCATCCCCGATGGCCAGGGTATCCGGAATTGTCAGCCCGGGTTTGCCGGTTCTGGCCGCATTAAATCCTGCCAGGGTGCCGGTACAGATGGCTTCTGTGTGACCCACCAGAAGGCCGGCCTTTTCCCCGGCACAGAACAGGTTTTCCACGCCGTTTACCTTGAGACAGTCATCACGCGGAGCCATGGCAGTGAATCTGACGGAGTTGCCGATACCCCCTGCATAAGGGTCTTCAAACCGGGCGTTTTCAAATCCGGGAATTCTGCGCAGCAGATCCAGAGGAAAAAAGGGTGCCATGAGTTTGGCATGACCGGTATCCAGAAGAATCACATTGGCTTCAAAATCATCCAGCGCGTATTGCTGGCAGGCCTTAATCTCCAGTTTTCCTTTGATGTTGAATTCTTCAGGGACAGGAATAATGGCCATGCCCGTGTTGTTGAGGCGATCACGGATGTCCAAGGTCAGCGACTCCTTGTGGAGTTTGCAGGAACCGCTCATGGCCCCTGTCTGGCCGGGTTTCTGGGCGGCCATCTCTGAGATGTTGCATTTGCCGGTGACACTGACCCGTCCCCCGAAGGCAGGGCACCGGAGGATACACATGGCACAACCGTTCCCGTGTTTGGTGCACATGGCTGTGGGGCCTGCGGTTCCCGTGGCATCCACAAACATGTCACCGGCAATGGTAAACGGTTTTTTCCGGCTGCTTCCTTCCAGTGTCCGGATACTGCTGCCATCCATGGCAACCCCTGTGATCCTGCTTTGCAGCAGGAGGTTGACGCCCCGGTCCGTCAACAGTTGCCGGACAGCGGGTTCAATGGTGGCCACGTTGTAGAGACTGGCATGCCGGTGGCCCGGAAAATCGAGATTTTTGTGGACCAGGTGCCGGTCAATTAATTCAAACAACCCGCCGCCACCCATGGCGATGAGTTCTTCGGTTGCGGTAAATCGTCCGTTATTGCGCATGATTCCCCCGACAAGCCCGGTGCCCAAAAGCATGTCTGTCCGCTCTATGAGCGTCACGTCCGCTTTTTGCTGCCGTGCGGCCAAAGCGGCGGCACAACCGGACCAGCCGCCGCCGATGATGATTATGGAAACACTCATTTGTCAATCCTCCTGACTGCCGGTCTGCCCGGCAGAAAATTAGGGTAAATGCGTTATTCGTCAATATCTTTTGTGACGGTTGCAAGAATGGTTGCCGATGTTTTACCCGCGGCCTTCATCCATGAGTATACGGGCGGCAGTTCTGTCACCTCGGATTCAGTGGCAATGTCCACAAAAACCGGTCCTTTGTGGGCAAAGGCTTCGTCCATTGCCGGGTCCAGCATTTCAGGGTCGGTGATGCCAATGGCTTTCAAACCGAATCCCCGGGCCACCAGGCAGGGGTCCCCCGCTGTGAAGTCAACGGAATAAAATTTTTCCTGGGTGTGGATCGCCTGGAGTGCCTTGATCCAGCCGAAACAGCTGTTGTTGAAATGGATGAGGACACAGGGAATCCGGTACCGGGCAAGGGTTTCAAGCTCTCCGGCCGACATGCCGAGGCTGCCGTCACCAAAAAGCCCCACCAGGGTGGCTTTCGGGCGGGCAAACCAGGCACCGGCCACGGCCGGTATGGCATACCCAAGACCGCCAAAGGCTCTTGGGATGATAAAAAACGAGGTATCGTCTCTGAGTCTCAGGTACCGCGTGATAAACGGGGTTGGGGTGCCGGCATCGGAAATGACAATGGAATTGCCGGTCAGGTGGCGGTTCAGTGCGGCAACGACCCGCTGGGGTTTGATGGGGGTTGCAGATGAGGACATGGCTGTTTTGGCCGTATGCCAGAAAGCCCGGCGCTGCGCATTGAGATCGTCAACCCATCGGCCCGGTTCAGGTGTCACATTAGCCAGGAGTGTACAAAGATCCCGGGTGACCAGTCTGGCATCCCCGGCCACACTCACCCGGTTTTTGTAATTGTTTCCCAGCATCACAGGGTCCAGATCGATCTGGAGAAGAACCCTTTCCGGATCAAACGAGGGCAGTGTCCATTTCATGGTGGATACGGATCCCATTTTACAGCCGATGTAAAGCAGTGTGTCGCTTTCTTCCACCGCACGGACCGCATGCGGGTGAAATCCATTGTCACCGATGACACCCAAAGCCAGGGGGTGATCATCCGGCATGATTCCCTGGCCTGAAATGGTGGTGACCACCGGGGCGTTAAGCAGGGATGCCAGCTGCTGGATCTCTTCTTTGGCCTGTGCATGACCGGCCCCGCCTCCGGCGACGATCACCGGCTTTCTGGCTTTCCGGAGAATTTCGGCCAGCTGTTCCAGGGATTTTCGGCTTCCCCGGGTCCTGAAAGCCGGGTACCTGGAACACTCACTTTCCGCATAAAGGGTTTCTGCATCTCCCTGCCAGGTCCCTGTGAGAACCTCCTGGGGAAAAGCCAGATGAACCGCACCCGGACGGCCCGTGGTGGCGATGCGGAAAGCCCGGCGGATGATTTCCGGGATCTGCCGGGTATCCTTGACCAGGAAAGACCATTTGGTGACAGGTTCGAACAGCCGTTGACAGTCGAGTTCCGTGATGGTTTTTTTGCCCTCTCCGCTGATGGGATTGTCTGAGGTAAACAAGATTACCGGAATGGAGGCAGCATCTGCCTCTGCAATTCCGGGTATCGAATAAAGGGCCCCTGCACCGCTCGGGCACTCGCAGATACCCGGCCGATGGGTAATCCGGGCATAGGCATCCGCCATGAACGATGCACTCCGCTCATCTCTTGCAGGAACATGGCGGATGCTGCCATCTGAATCGTGAAGCGCTTCATATAGCGGCAGGCTGGTGTCACCGGGCACCCCGAACATGGTGTCGACTTTGTATAAACAAAGCATTTTTATCAGAACCTCAGACCCTCGCATGGCGGCGACTCCTTATTTTTCTCCTGACCGGGATTTTATTACTATGCCAGGATAAATTATATTCATATTTGATCAAAATAAATATTTCTAACTAATTGTTAATACTGAATTTTTTAATTTTTTAATACTTTTTATAATAAATTTAATTAAATACATGAGCCAATCAATATATTGTTCCGTGATCCCCTGTCAAGCATTATTTTAATTTGTTTGGAAAAAGGCTTTAAAAAAGGAGTATGCATTGTACAAATACATATGTTTTCAATGAATTATAATTTGATTAAATAAAATAATATTGATATAAAACAGATCATGGGTATGAATGATTGAATTAAATTGTCCCGGGTGCTTTGTATCCAGGGTTTATATTCCAGGAGCGGGCCTGGTCCGTGTATGAAAGGAACGGTTAAATGAAAAAAGAAAAAAGCGGTTCCGAGAAGTTTGGTGGCAGCCATACCCAGCGGGCTTACGAGGGAATCAAGCAGATGCTTTTTACCAACGCCATCTCACCGGGACAGAAAATATCCTATCGCCAGCTGGCTGAACATCTGGGCATGAGTATGACTCCCGTGATTC
>JAABTU010000098.1 GCA_011389715.1 Desulfotignum sp. | reverse complement strand
TTGATGGAAAAGGCCAGAACATTCTGGATGACCTGTTCCTGGCCGGCAAACAAAGACAGTATCCGGGTTTCAAGATACTTCTGGAAACCGAATCCCTTGGCAATGCCGAATGCCATGGCCATGACCGGTACAATGGACAACAAGGTATACAGGGTCAAGGCCGATGCCTGCAGGCTGCACCGGTCCCGGACATATTCCCTGCCCGAAATCCGGAAAATACCATATCCGAAATGCCAGTATCTGTTCAGAACGCTTTTGATATTTTTCCCCATCTATGCCAATGCACTTTCCCATCCAGAATCCATGACAAAAAGACAATTGCTTTGCGCCAACCGGGCATTGATTCGGCACGTCCGCTGGACAATCTTCACGGGGTGCATGTCTGTTCCCGGCTGTCGGACGGAATGCCGCGCATCGAATCCAGCATATCTATGCCTTCAATTTGGTTTTTAAGTCACCAAACGCTGACTTAGTCAAGTCAAACCAGGACTCAACGCTCCCTTTCAATGGTTCCCAGTCTTTATCGGAAGTTTTTTTAAGAGCTTCCAGTTTCGTTTTGGCTTCCTCAATATTGTTCTCAAGCATTTCAATCAATTCGCCTATTTCATTCTGTGCATCCATTTTTCCCTGTTCAACGAGTGCCTGGAACTGATCAGCTTCTGTCAATCTGAATGCGAGCCTGTTTTTTTGACCAGTACCTTGTCCACCCTGGCACCATCCATGTCCACCACCTCAAAAATATACCCGTTCAGGCTGAAACTCTCCCCGCTGGCGGGGTCCACTATAAATGTCTTTTTCCTGTAGTGACAGAAAGCTTTTTATTGCCGACCGGCCTCAATATCGACGTAATCTGTTACGGCTTGCATGTCGAAAAAATGCTCAAATCCAATTCTTCCGACAACACTGCAACAGTTTCCAGCCTGCCAGGCTGTTTCCCCTCTGGTCCAGCGCCGGCCCGAACACACAGATTCCCAGATTCCGGGGTGAAACAGCCATAATACCACCGCCGACACCGCTTTTTCCGGGCAGTCCGACATCCACGGCAAAATCTCCTGATCCGTCGTACATGCCGCAGGTAGTCATCACCGCCTTTACTATCCGGGCGGTTTTGATATCAAAAAGCGTCTCACCACTCCAGGGTGTCCTGCCGTCAAAGGCCAGAACAGCCGCCATCCGGGCAATGTCCGCGCAAACGACCTCTATGGAACAGAGCCGGAAGTACACATCGAGCAATGAATCAACGTCGCCGTCAATAATGCCGGTACTTTTCATGAAGTACGCCAGCGATCGGTTCCGATCTCCAAATTCTTTTTCAGACTGATAAACATTCTGATTCACGCTCAGTTCATCATTACCCGTCAATTTCCCGAGCAGGGTGAAGATCCACAGAAACTTTTCCTCCATGGTTGCCCCACGAACCAAGGTTATTCCGGCAATTGCCCCGGAGTTGATCATGGGATTCAAAGGCCGCTTCTCATTTTTCGTTTCCAGATTCACAATGGAATTGAATCCGTCTGCGGAAGGTGCCACGCTGATTTTTCTGGTCAGGACATCAAAAGGATTATCCACCAGCATACAGATGAAAAAGGCCACTTTGGAAAGGCTCTGGATGGTAAAAGGCGTTTGCCAGTCCCCGG
Organism: Desulfotignum sp.; assembly: GCA_011389715.1. GTDB lineage: Bacteria > Desulfobacterota > Desulfobacteria > Desulfobacterales > Desulfobacteraceae > Desulfotignum. Next base: position 4,678 of record JAABTU010000098.1, on the reverse strand, counting down.
CATGCCACTGCCGGCCCTGGGTATCAAAAATGCTGACCCCAAGCATTCCGGGATCCTGTTTGGACAATTCCGGGATATAGGTGGCAGTGTTCCCCTGATCACACCAGTGCCGGTTTTTTTCAACAAGTTTTTCCAGCTGCCGCTGCATCTTTTCCATTGGGCCTGAATCCTTATTGCAACAGTTTATTTCAACGATTGCCGGCCACGGACAACCCGGTGGACAAAGTCCAGTTTTTTCAATACCGGGGGCGAAAGGACAAACGGATAGGCATGGTCATGGCCCATGCTCCGGTTCAGGCTGTTCAGGGCAAAACTGACCGGCAGCCAGTGCTCGGTCAGGACCTCAAACTGGTCCTCCTGATAGGGATCAAGCTCCAGACTGACATCCAATTCATCATTTTCCTTCACCCTGGGATCGACCTGGATGCCGAAGTGATGGGCCGTCTCCAGCGTGTCCACGATGTGCAGATAGTGGGCCCAGGTTTCAGCCCAGTCCTCCCAGGGATGACTGGCGGCATAGGCGCTGACGAATCGCTCCTGCCAGTCCGGGGGCGGGCCTGCCTGGTAATGCCGCTCCAGTGCCCGGGAATAATCCTGGGTATCGTCGCCGAACAATTCCCGGCAGGGACCGAGCCATTCCGTGTCCCTGATCAGCCGGTTCCAGTAATAATGGCCGCTCTCATGACGGAAATGCCCCAGGATGGTGCGGTAATGTTCATCCATGTCCATCCGCATTTTTTCCCGGGTCACGGGGTCTGCCTCGGCTACATTGATGGTAATCAGTCCCTCATCGTGACCGGTGATCACCCTGCCGCGTTCACTGAAGGCAGGATCCGGATCAGCCAGAAAATCAAACCCCAGACCGTTGGCATGTGAGCTGAGCGGCTCTACCGGAAGATCCATGCGTAAAAGACTGAACACCAGTCGGCGCTTTTCAATTTCCAGCCTGTGCCAGAGGGTCAGGTTATTCTCAGTATTCAGGTTGGGGATCATTCTGTTCAGGCGGCAGGCCACGCAGAAAGGCTCTTCAGATTCCGCCGGCACCATCCAGTTGCAGACATTGTATTCCGTATAATTGGCACATTTGCGAAAGGCTGATGGACGGCCGGGATCCGGCAGCCGGTCACAGTCGTAATCATCCGGTACCGAGATGGCTGACAGATGCATGGCATCCGTTAAAAAACCCAGCTGAGCCCCACAGCGCACGCAGGTGGTATTTTCAAAATACAGCAGATTGCCACAGCAGTCACAGGTAAAAAGCTTCATGTTAACCTTTCCAATCGATATCAACACACGCCCAAGGGGAAATTCTTTTGGGGCCATCGGTTTTACAACATGAAATGATTATATGAATCAGAATCAGTTTCTGTCAACTTGCATATTAAAATGTGAGTCTGTTTTTTGGACCTGAAAGGGCCGGCATGTTCAAAATCCAGGGGTAATTTCTGATACTGATATCATTGATCATAAATATTCATGCGTCAACACTGCACAGCATTTTTTTGTGTTGTCCTGCCATCGGTTTTGCCATATAATTTCCTTCGGTCATTACTTGAAACACTATAAAAGTTTACATGAACAATTTGAAAACAGCGTTTGGACTTTTTGCCAGGCAAAAACATTTATCAAGATGATCAACACCCATGACCGATACCCCTGCTCAAGAAACCACAGAAGATCCGCCGCCCAAAAAATTCGGGGCATTCGGCGGTGTTTTCACCCCCAGCCTGCTGACCATCCTCGGGGTGATCATGTTTCTGCGGTTTTCCTCGGTGGTGGGATATGCGGGATTATGGTACACCTTTTTGATCCTTGCGGCAGCCAAGGCCATTTCCGTTATAACGGGTCTCTCCGTGGCTTCCATTGCCACCAATATGCGGGTCAAGGGCGGGGGGGCCTATTATCTGATCAGCCGCAGCTTGGGGGTGGAATCCGGCGGCGTGATCGCGGTTTTTTTCTACATTGCCCAGGCAGTGGCTGTCACCCTGTATGTGGTGGGATTCACGGAAGCGGTTTTTTCCGCGTTTCCCGACATCTCCTGGTCCTTCAGGACCGTTGCCACCCTGGTTCATATCCTTGTCTTTGTGTGTGTCTACATCGGGGCCGGATGGACCATCCGTCTCCAATACGGCATTCTGGCCATTCTGCTGCTCTCTGTTCTGTCTTTTTTCATCGGGGCGGGCATGGGATTTTCTCTCCAGATCCTGGCAGCAAACCTGTCGGCACAATGGTCCCCTTCCTATTCTTTTTTTGCGGTGTTCGCCTTGTTCTTTCCAGCTGTCACCGGCATCATGGCCGGGGTCAACATGTCCGGAGACCTGGAAGATCCGGGTAAAGCCATCCCCAGCGGCACCTTTGCCGCCATCGGGTTTTCCGCACTGATGTATGCGGGCATCGCTTTCATGATGGCCGGCAGTGTGCCCCGGGTAACGCTCCTGGGAGACGGATTTGTGATGAAAGACCGGGCATATCTGCCGGTACTCATCTATGCCGGGGTGTTCTGCGCCACCCTTTCTTCGGCCCTGGGCAGCATGATGGGCGCCCCCCGGATTCTCCAGGCCTTTGCCCGGGACAACATCTTTGCCCGGCTGCGCTGGTTCGGCCGCGGCAGCGGGGCCCTGGGAGAACCCAGACGGGCCACGGTGCTGACCTTCATTCTTGCCCAGATCGGGGTGCTTGCCGGAGACCTGGACACCATCGCGCCGGTGATCACCATGTTCTTTCTGATGACCTATGCAGCCGTGAACCTGGCCTGTTTTTACGAAGGCCGGTCCAGCAACCCCAGTTTCCGGCCCACCTTCCGCTTCAACCACTGGTCCGTGGCCCTTGCCGGGGCCGCAGGATGCCTGGGGATCATGTTTCTGATCAATGCGGTCTGGGCTTTGGTGGCCCTGCTGCTTGCCGGTGCCCTGTATTTTTTCATCGCCCGGTCGGAAATTCAGGTAAAGTGGGGAGACCTGGACGGGGGGCTTGCCTTTCAAGTCGCCAGAAATGCCCTGCTGCGCCTGGAACGGGAACGGTATCATCCCAAAAACTGGCGGCCCTCCATTCTCACCCTCGGCGGTGTGGCTGCCAACCGCCTGCAGCTGGCGGAATACGCCTGCTGGTTTACCATTGACAGCGGCATTGTCTCCATCGGCCAGGTGATCCAGGGCGACCTGGATGATTTTCTGGATCGCCGCCGGGAAGCTGAAAAAATGCTCCGCCGGTTCCTTGTCAAAGAAAAACTGCCGGCCTTTCCCGTGGTGGTTGTGGAAAAGGACCTTCATGCCGCCATCAGGGCCTTGCTGCAGTGCCACGGGATCGGGGGCATGCGGCCCAACACGGTGCTGCTCGGATGGAGCCGGGACCCTGAAAAATCAGGCATCTTCTGGGAGACCGTTACCACGGTCAAAGAGATGCGGCGCAATCTCATGATTGTGGCGGCAAAACAGGACAGTGACACCAATGTTATTCCCAAAGGCACCATCAATATCTGGTGGGATTCCTCAAAAAATGCCCACCTGATGCTGATGCTGGCGTTTATGCTCAAAAAGAACCGGGAGTGGCGGGATCATCCCATCCGCGTTATCCGCCCGGTGGTGCGCAAAGCAGATGTAGAAAACATTGAAACAGAGATGCAGGAACTTCTCGCCCTTGCCCGTATCGAGGCCGAACTGTTCATTGTTCCCACCGACACCCCGCTTCATGCGGTCCGTCAGCGCATGCAGCCATCTGCCCTGCTGCTGAGGGGATTTGTCCCCCCGGATGATGAAACAGACGTTGAGACCAGACAAGACCTTGTTTCCGACCTTGAGCGCACCCTGGAACTGCCCGGAGATATCATCTTTGTGTACAACGCCGGTGAGGTTTCCATCGAAGCATGAGGGAGTATTTTTCCTTGCTTTCCATGACAGACTATCGAGGGGGCCGAACTGATCGTTGTCGCACGAAGACTTGAAACCACCAGACAGCCGGTCATTGTGACCGGAGATCTCAATGATGTTGCCTGGTCCGCCACCTCACGGCTGTTCCGAAAAATCAGCCCGGATAAAAACAGCAACCATCAGGGGCTGAAGCCGGATGCTTCCGACCAGTCCAGGGCACAATCTATTCTCCAGAAAAAAAGACACACACCCCAAAGAGGTGCCTGTCCAGAAAAAATAAATATGGTTTTGTTGAAAAGGGCATCAGGAAAATAAATTCTTTTCCGCGGTTGGCGGTCACCGTCACATTTTCTACCTTGGCAGCATCCCAGTCACACCGGATCTGGCGAAATTTCGACAAGGGACGGGCTGCCGCCATCTAGTTTGTCAGCAGACCTGCTCTTTTGACGTTGAGGAGCAAAATACAGCAACGTCCAGCCGGCCTCTGTTTTGAAAGGCTGCTCGTCTGCATACAACTCCAGACGACCTGCCGGAGAGATGCTGCCAAGCAATATCCAGTCTTCACCTATATCACCAAGACGATTCTTTAATCTGTCAAGATCAAACCCTTTGCTCAAACGGGTAGTCTGTATGGTCCAGCCATCGTTGAGACGCAGGTGCAGGGTATGATAGTCAGTAGGCGGGTTGAAGGCAAAGTAGCCGCGCTGCTGAACAGCAAGGCGCTTTTGCTCCTGCTTCGCCTCCTGCTGCGGTCCCAGCTGAAAAGTGCGGTGATGTCCAAAATCATGCCCATGGGCTTTACAAACCAGAGC
>JAABTU010000097.1 GCA_011389715.1 Desulfotignum sp. | reverse complement strand
CAAAAAGTGATGGATGATCCTTATGCCGGTATGAATGACATCGCCCGGATCATTGAGCTGGACCCGGCCCTGGCCGGAAGGATCCTTCATATATCCAACAGCGCCTATTACCATACAGGGTACGACAAGATTGACAACCTGCCCACGGCATTGAACAAGCTGGGAATGGAAAAGATCAGGCAGCTGGTCTTTTCCATTGAACTGACAAAACTGTTCTCAGACAGCCGCCTTATCGATCCTGTCCAATTCTGGAAACACAGCCTTGCTGTGGCGAATTTCACCCGGATGCTCAGCAGGTATGCAACAGGCATGGACCCGGCATTGGAAAACACTGCCTATCTGTCGGGCCTGATGCATGATATCGGAATCATGGTCATGGTGTATCTGATTCCCGCCGAGTACGCTCAATTTTTACAAAACCTGAGCAAAGCGGAAGTTCCCCTTGAAAAACAGGAAGAACAGGTTTTCGGTATAGACCACCAGCAAGCAGGTGCAAGGTATATAGAAAAATGGTGGCATCTTGACCGGCAGATCATCAAGTCCGTCAGGTACCACCATCTTCCGTTCATGGGATCGGAAAACGAACGGCGGTGCGAACAGCTGGTCCACCTGGCCAACGGCATCTGTACGTCCTACGGCCAGTCAAACGGCATAGAGTGTTACAACCCGGTGTTCAACCCCGGTGCCTGGGAGGCCATGGAACTCTCCCTGGATGATGTGGAAAAAATGATGGCGGATGTCGATATTTCAGTAAACCGGGCCATGGAACTGATTGGATAAAAAAAATCCGACAATTCAACCGGATAAGGAAGAAAATTTTGAAAAAAGATACATTTCCATCGATACATCCTGCTGTATATGCTGTATTCGGTCTTTTATGCACAGTTCTTTATCTGTTGAGCCTTCGCAATTACCTGCTGTTTCACAGCATTGTGGAAACGTTCAGCATCTTTGTGGCCTTTGGCATCTTTGTGGTTTCATTGTACACACCCCGAAAGAGCCGCTCTTTTTCTTTTTTTATAATCATCGGCACGGGATTTCTCTTCACCGGGGGTCTCGATTTTCTGCATATGCTGAGCTACAAGGGAATGGGGGTGTTCAAGGGACATGGCGCCGACACCGCCACCCAGCTATGGATTGCCGCAAGGTCCTTGGAAACCCTGGCATTTCTTACCGCAATCTTTTTTTTAAACCGGAGAGCAAACCGGAAAATTGTATGGGCGGCTTTTGCGGCACTTTTTTTTAGCCTTGTGGCAGCCATCTTTTTTTCAGGGATTTTTCCGGCCTGTTTTGTTGAAGGTCAGGGTCTGACTTTTTTCAAAAAATTCATTGAGTGGATCATCTGTCTCTTCCTGGTTCTTTGTCTGGTTCTACTGAAGCGAAGATCCGGGATTTTGCCCCAACGCGTGACAAGCCTGGTGGCAGGCGCCATCGCATTAAGCATTGCATCGGAAATCAGCTTTGTTTTTTCTGTGGATGTGTACGGCACTTTAAATTTTTTGGGCCATTTTTTTAAAATCGCCTCTTTTTTCCTGTTGTACAAAGCGATAATTGAAAAAAACCTTGTCCAGCCGCGAAGTGAAATGAAACAAACGCTTGTTGAAAAAGAGACAAAAATTGAGGCGGAAGCTGCATTCAATTGGGTACTTGCCGAGCTTGCCCGTAAGATCATCGCTGCCGAAAGCATGGACGAAGTATCCGAATTTGTGCTGGAGAAAGCCCAAAAATTGACGGAAAGTTCCATCGGATTCGCTGGATATATTGATCGTGAAACCGGCTTTCTTGTTTGCCCGACCCTTACCCACACGGTATGGGACCAGTGCCGTGTTAAAGAAAAAAATCATGTCTTTAAGAAATTCAGCGGGTTATGGGGGTGGGTTCTTGAAAACAGGCAACCTTTATACCTAAACGAGGTTGCATCCGATCCGAGATCCACCGGCGTTCCCCCGGGTCATGTTCCCATTGACAATTTTCTGTCCGTCCCCGCTGTGATCGGAGGAGAACCGGTCGGACTGATCGCCGTTGCCAATTCTTTTCGGACATACCAAAAGGAAGATAGCCAAGCCCTTGAAAAAATAGCCCACCTCTACGCCATCGCCATCAATGAACAGCAGAGGATACATGACCTTGAACAAGCAAAACAGGCGGCAGAGGCGGCAAATACAGCCAAAAGCGAATTTCTGGCCAACATGAGCCATGAAATAAGAACCCCCATGAATGCTATAATTGGATTCTCCCAGCTTCTCCAGTTCGAAAGCTACGGGCCGCTGAACAAAAGACAGGCCAAATATGCGGACCATATCATTGAGAGCGGAAACATGCTTTTGGCAATTATTAACAACATTCTGGACTTATCCCGGGTGGAATCGGGAAAAATCCGGTGTCATTCGGAACCGTTCAATTTTAAACGGTTCATGGAGCAGATTGAAGACATCCTGTCCGTTCTGGCCGAAAAAAAAGAACTGGCCCTCAAGGTTGAAGTCGATTCCGGTATACCGGAATACCTGACAGGGGACGAAAAACTCATCCGACAGGTGCTGGAAAATCTGATCAGCAATGCAGTGAAATTCACCGAGCAGGGAACTATTCATGTGTCGGTGGAAAACGCCGGCGGGAATCTGCGGACATTCAAAGTGCAAGACACAGGGATAGGTATTTCTGAAGAAAAACAGCACCGCCTCTTTGACAAATTTTTTCAGGCGGACAGTTCCCATACCAAAAAAGTGCAAGGTACAGGCCTCGGTCTTGCCATATCCAAAAGTCTGGTGGAATTGATGGGAGGAAAAATCGGATTTGAATCAGAGCAGGGAAAAGGATCGACCTTTTATTTCTCCCTCGAACTGCCGGCCGGTGAAACAAAAACCGCAAATTCGGTTCAGGAGGCATCTTCACCTGAACCGGAACCCGCGGTGCAGCCGGGCCTGAAAATCCTTTTGGCCGAAGATGACCGCCTGACCCGAAAAACCATGACCCATTTCCTGGAAAAGACGGGATACACGGTTATAAGGGCGGAAACCGGCAATGAAGTGTTACGGATCCTTGAGTCGGACCACTTCGACATCATCCTCATGGACGTCCAGATGCCGGAAATGGACGGGGTGGAAGCCACAAAAACCATCCGGAACACAACATCCCGCCGGTGGAATCCGGAGATACCGATCCTCGCCCTGACAGCCTATGCCATGGCCGGAGACCGCGAACAGTTCATTGATGCGGGGATGACCGATTACCTTTCCAAACCGGTAAATTTTACCGAACTCAACCAAAAGATAAACCGGCTGATGCAGAATGATGCCGAAAGGAGCAATTATGAACACGGTGTTTGACTGGAATGAATCATTTCTGGTGGGCATATCCATGGTGGATGAACAACACAGAAAGCTTGTGGATCTCATCAACAATGTCGGTGAAGCGGCCCTGTCAAAAGATCAGCTTGATCCTGAAAAGCTGAAAGAGGCCTGCATGGACATGCTGGAATACACCCGCATCCATTTCAGCGAGGAAGAGGCCATGATAAAATCAGAGGGCCTGTTGCCGGCCTACATCCAGTATCATCAGGATCTGCACAAGAATTTTGTTGAGGAAGCCGAATTGATGGCATCCAGGGCCGAAAACCTTTCACCGGAGCAGGCTGAACAGATGCTGGGATATTTGGTGGAGTGGCTGGCCTACCACATCCTCGGCGTTGACCAGGGCATGGTCAGGCAGATTCGCGCCTTGCAAGACGGCCAGGACGCGGAACAAGCCTATCAGGCTGAAGCTGACCAGGCCCGGACCGGTACCGAGCCGTTGCTTACCGCTCTCAAGGGCCTGTTCAAGACAGTTTCTCAGCGCAACCATGAACTACGCCAACTCAACAGCAACCTGGAGCAACTGGTGCAAGAGCGAACTGCAGAATTGCAACAATCCAATCGCAAGCTCCAGGCCCTGGCCGTGAATGATGAACTAACCGGCTTGCCCAACAGGCGCTTTGCCATTTCCCTGCTGGGCAATCTCTGGAATGAAGCAGAGGAAAATGGCTATAATTTTTCTGTTCTCCTGCTGGATGCAGACAAGTTCAAACAGGTTAATGACACACACGGTCATGCCGTGGGGGATGATCTGTTGCGGTCGCTGGCGGTATCCCTCCAGGAAGCCGTGCGCAATGATGACACTGTCTGCCGTCTTGGAGGGGATGAGTTCCTGGTGATCTGCCCCCAATGTCCTGAAGAGGACTCAGCCCTGGTGGCCGAGAAAATCCTGGCCGCGGACAAGAAATATTGCAATGACCAGGGGGTGGTGATCTGGGAAGGTCCGGTAAGCATTGGATTTGCCCAGGCCCAGACGTCCATGGCCGGACTCGAGGACCTGCTGGAGGCCGCAGACCAGGCCCTTTATGCCGCAAAAGGCCGGGGCGGCTGCCGGGCAGTCGGTGCGAACCGAGGCCAGGCCCTGTGAGATGCGACTTTCTTATCTAAAAATGATTTCACATGGTTGCTATCTTTATCAGAATGAAAATCCATGCTAAAGCTTCTTACCTTAACTTGATAAATAAACATTTGGAGCACTCATGCCGGAAAATTTAGAGCGAATCCTGATTGTTGATGACGAGCCAGCCAATTTGTTAAAAAGGGAATAGTCATGTTTGAAAAAATAACACAAAAGCTCTCATCACTCAAAAGGATATCCTGGACTTCTTTGCGCTTCAAAATAATCTTTTTCAGTTCCCTTATGCTTCTTTTAACGGTGCTTATATCCGTAGGATTAGTGCATATAAAGGGTCGTACTATATTAAAAGACCAGATTCTTTTCGACTTGAGTGCCGTTGCCAAATCCAAATCCGATCAAGTTGTGAGTATTATCGAGCAAGATTTCGAGCGGGCAGCCCTGGTAGCATCCAGAACCCAGTTACGAAGAAGCCTTATCAACTTTGATAATGCTGCGGGCACTCCTTCCTCTGAAAAGAGCCGTGAAGTAATGATAAAAATATTACAAGATGCCAGATATTCCGTGCCTGCTCTCAAAAACATCGATATCATTACCCCGGGCGGGATTGTGGCCGCCTCCACCAGTGCTGCCCACATTGGGCGAGACGACAGGGACCGGGACTGGTTTCAGCAGGGCCTCCAGAATCAGTATCAGAGCAGCTTCCATGAAGAAAAAGGACATTTCACGTATAACCTTGCTCTGCCCTTAATCAATCCGGAGACCGGGAGAGAAAATGTAATAGGAGTTGTCAAGACTGAACTGGCGCTTGACCGCATGATGGCTGTGCTGACTGACCGCACCGGTTTGAAGGATACAGGTGAGATTGTGCTGGTTTCAAAGATTGAAAATCAATATATTGCCATGAATCCCCTTCGCCACCAGCCCGGTGCAGCGCTAACAGGACTAAACAGTGGTTCCGGCTCACTACAGGCTATGAAAAAGGCCACCAGGGGAGAGAGTGGGTTTTTACGGGAGATTGATTACCGGGGAGTTGATACTCTCCAAGCTTTTCGCCACGTGCCTGTGGAAGGGAAGGATTGGGGCTTGATTGTCAAAAGAGATGCTGCAGAGGCCTTTGCCCCCATTGTAACGCTGCAAAATTACATTATTCTGATGGGAGGCGCTATTTTGATGCTGGGAAGCATAGCTTTATCAATTAATGTAACTCGCACCACTGCTCCTGTGAAAAAACTGCTAAGCGGGACAAAAAAACTGGGAGAGGGTGATCTGGGACATAGGCTCTATGTGACCTCGCAGGATGAGCTGGGAGAGCTGACCTCTGCCTTTAATAATATGGCGGAAAACCTTCAGAAAATCACAGCCTCCCGGAACGAGTTGGAGTATGAGGTGGCAGAGCGCTTCAAGGTGGAAGGCAAATTGAAAGAGGCCAAAGAAGCAGCAGAATCCGCCAATAAAGCCAAATCCGAATTCCTTGCCAACATGAGCCATGAAATAAGAACCCCCATGAATTCCATAATTGGATTTTCCCAGCTTCTCCAGTCCGAAAACTGCGGCCCGATGAACAAAAGACAGGCCAAATATGCGGACCATATTATTGAGAGCGGAAACATGCTTTTGGCAATTATTAACGATATTCTGGACTTATCCCGCGTGGAATCGGGAAAAATCCGGAGTCATTCGGAACCGTTCAATTTTAAACGGTTCATGGAGCAGATTGAAAGCATCCTGTCTGTTCTTGCGGAAAAAAAAGGACTGGCCCTCAAGGTTGAAGTCGATTCCGGTATACCGGAATACCTGACAGGGGACGAAAAACTCATCAGACAGGTGCTGGAAAATCTGATCAGCAATGCAGTGAAATTCACCGAGCAGGGAACTATTCATGTGTCGGTGGAAAACGCCGGCGGGAATCTGCAGACATTCAAAGTGCAAGACACAGGGATAGG
>JAABTU010000096.1 GCA_011389715.1 Desulfotignum sp. | reverse complement strand
TCCGCTGTTTATCTGTTGATCCGGACCTTTCCCGGCACAGAACTGCTCATCTGGATCGGGGCCTTCATGGTGTTTGTCCCCATTTTTTATGCGGTCCTGGAAAACGATATCCGAAGGGTGCTGGCCTACAGCCTGCTGAACCAGATCGGGTTCATGCTGGTGGGCACCGGCATCGGGTCCCAGCTGGCCCTGAACGGGGCCGTGGCCCATGCCTTCTGCCACATCCTTTACAAGGGCCTGTTGTTCATGGCAGCCGGATCCGTGCTCCAGATGACCGGCAAAATCAAGTGTACCGAGATCGGCGGGCTGTACAAGACCATGCCCTGGACCTGCCTGTTCTGTATTGTGGGGGCTGCTTCCATTTCCGCCTTCCCTTTGTTTTCCGGGTTTGTGTCCAAATCCATGGTGGTGACGGCAACGGTGAATGAAAATCTGGTGCTGGTGTACCTGGTGCTGCAGTTTGCCTCTGCCGGCGTGTTTCACCATGCCGGGATCAAGGTGCCGTTTTTCACCTTTTTCGGCCATGATGCAGGCATCCGGGCCAAAGACCCCTCCTGGAACATGATGCTGGCCATGGGTATTGCCGCATTTGCCTGCATTTTCATCGGCGTGTTTCCCCAGCCCCTGTACAACCTGCTGCCCTTTACCGTGGACTACATCCCCTACACCGGGGCCCATGTGGTGGGCCAGCTCCAGCTGCTCATGTTCGGGGCCCTGGCCTTTGCCCTGCTGATCCTTTCCGGGTACTATCCGCCGGAAATAAAATCCATCAACCTGGATGTGGACTGGACCTATAGAAAACTGGGGACTGCTGCCTACCGCTTCCTGGACCGGGGCCTGAACGCGGTAAACCGCAGGGCGGAAAATATTTTGATGGCTGTGGTCAAAGGCGGAAGCGGATTTTTCCGCCAGATCACGGTGCACCTGGCCCTGTTTTTTTCCGTGAATCTGTGGCTGCTCCAGGGTTACAGAGACAAGCACCTGGCTTTGAAAAAACAGCGGCTGTACAATGATGTGGTCCAGGGAACCCTTCCCATCGGACTCGGTGCGGCAGTGGCAATTTCATTTGTTGTCTTGATATTTGTGTTAACCTGAAAAAAGGCAGAGACCAAAGGGCTTTTCCATGGTAAAAATACAGGATTTAAAACAGATTCATATATTGGAAGCGATGCCGGACCACCTGCTGGCTCTCATCGGGCAGGAAGCCCAGCTGTCCATTTTCAGCAGCGATACCTGCCTGTTCAAGGCAGGCGAGGCCGTGGACACATTTTACATGCTCATCATGGGACAGGTGGCCCTGACCGTGGCCCTGAACCCGGATGTGGACGTGATCCTGGAAAATATCCAGTCCGGCCGCACCTTCGGGTCTTCGGCATTGATTTCCGGCGGGCCGGCCGCCTACACCGCTGTCTGCCAGGAACCCTGCGAAACCATCACCCTGTCCGGTGCCCGCATGCAGAAAGTTTTTGAAACCAACCATGAACTGGCCTTTTACATGATGGCCGGCGTGGCCAGACAGTACAAACAGACCATGGACACCCGGGCAAAAATGATCAAGAAAACCCTGGAACAACATCCTGAAATGAAAGCATCCATCCATGACATAGAAACACTGACCCCGGCGTATTAGGCCTGCATGCCGGGACTCCTATCCCCAAGGAATTCACATGGTACCCAAAAATCAATTGAAAAAAATACAGTTTCTCCAGGATCTGCCTGACGATATTCTGGAAAAAATCAGTCCCCTGGCCCAGGTGGAAACCTTTGACCCGGACGTCATACTGGTGCGGCAGAACCAGGCCCAGCACCTGGTGTATATGCTGGTGGCAGGAAAAATATGTCTCAACACCCGGTCTGATGACGGCAGGATATTGACCCTGGATGAAATCACCCCGGGCCGCAGTGTCGGGGTGTCTGCTTTTTTAGGAAATGCCTTTTCCACCTTTACCGCTGTCTGCACCGAACCCTGTGAGGTGATCACCCTGTCAGGCGATCAGATGCGCAAGTTGTTTGCATCCGACCACACTGCAGGATACGCTGTAATGAGCCGGGTGGCCCAATTGTTCAAAGACCGCATGAACAAGCATACCCGGCAGTTTCTTCATTCGCTGTCCATCCATCCGGCCATAAACCCCATGTGAGAATACCCGGGGTCCCTTTTTTGACGAGGATCATTCAAATTTTTGTTTCTTTATGGTGCCAGAGCACCATGCCTGTTTCCAGGAGAGCGTGTGGATCTGGGATTTTTATGGGATCACTGTCACTTTTTTGATCCGGATAGCGGGAACCGAATCGCGGTGTCCATATCCCGGACCTGAGGGGTCAACACCCGCATGATTCCGGCGGCACAAAACATACGGTGCAGGCTGATTGTCACATGCCGACATACGTTTCAATGGGAAAAGCGATATTGGGGAATTCCCGGAGAATCTTTCTGTCTTCCGTTATTAACGGCAACTTGCTTTGCATTGCAAGCGCCACAAACTCACAATCATACGATGACAAACTGCCGTGTTGAACAATGTTGAAAACCGTATCAAAATCTGAAATCGGCCTTGACACAACCAGGTCCATTGCCTCTTTGTAGATCGATTTACACCCGGCTGCATCAATTAGATTTTTTCGCAGATAGATACTCAATACACTCATGAACTCATATCGCCATAAAATCGGTGAACTCCACCGGCTGTCCTTTTGATAAAGCGCTTCAGCCAGAGGGTTGTATGTATCATTGGGAATCAGGAGAAAGCTGATGATGTTGGTATCCACAACTATCACGGCCTGCCCTCTTCGACTATTTCTTTCAATTCCTCCTGTGTGGGGTGAAATCCTTTTACATTTATGGAATTCCTCAACTTTCGGATCTCCGTCAGCCGCTGCTCAGCGGATTTTTCATTTTTTACATATTGAAAAAGGCCGTATATGATTTGGCTGTTGATGGACCTTCGGTCCTCTTCAGCCATTTTTTTAATATCCTGGTATAAAACATCAGGAATTTCCCGGATTGTTATATTTGGCATGCCTCCTCCATTCCGAAAGTTTTATTATGCAACCATTGGTTACAATACCATACTCGTCAGTGGCAGTCAATCTTGGGCATCCAAAAAGAAGGAATCGACGAACAAACAACCACTGACATGTAAACAATAAGGCGAACAGGAAAATATTCCAGACAGGCAGGGACAATCAGACGTCGTCATCCATTTTTGCTTTTTTCGGGCCCGTAACCAGACCACCTGCGCAAACTTCAAAATGGTGTTGGCCGGGATGAAAATATAAAGTCCTCGGTTTTAGCCGTCTGAGTTAACTGCTTTGTTCAGCCTTGGTTTATCAATAAGACTGCCGTGAACATAGCGATGAAGGATACTTGTCATTAAGGTTTGATATGGAATGCCATTTTCAACTGCAAGCGCCTGGATCTCTTCTAAGACTTTTGATGAAATCCTGATATTGACTCTTTTGTCTTTTTTTAGGGTGTTTCTGGCATATTCCTGATGTTTTTTTACTTCAGCCTTAAAATCATTTACTTGTTTCCATTCCCCACGTTCGAATGAATTAAGAATATTTTTTTCTTCTTTATCAAGTTTTATCTTGCTCATATTCTCCTCCTAAATAATCCCGTGTTGCCTTACGGCTCGGAATAACAGTTTTTAAGAATTTCCCTTCTGAGGATTCTATAAAAGGAACGAGATAAACGTACGCATTTATTTCAATGACGATAATCTGTTGACCAGGATATTTTTCTTGGTTGGGATGCGCAACCAGATCCAATACATCACCACGCTCAATATGCATCACAATCTGCTCGAAACTGATTCCGCGGTCGACCTTGAGCTTCTCATTCTTTTGGGAGTCCCATTTATAATAACCCATAATGAAACTATATAGCACATCGTGTGCCTTATGTCAACAGAAGGGTGTTTTTAGGCCGAGCCACAAACATAACCGGTTTCACCCCAGTGATATCCGGTTTTTGCCTGTAAGACAGCCATTCGGAGTTAGACCGCCCTTATTTTTTGATATCCTTTATCTGTTTTTTCAAAATTTCTAGAATATTGCTGCCCCTTTTTTGGGCAATCACATGGGCATCTGCAACAATTTTTTCTGTTTGCGCCTGGAGTGTTGCCTCATCAGGCAGAGCGATGCCGGCGTTTTCATATTTCCAGGCAAGCAGTTTTTTTGCAAACGCTACCTCCTGCTGCCGGATAAACCCGTTTTTACCAAATACAGTCATATACATACTCCATAATTAGAAGTGTAACCGTTGGTCTGGATATTGTCAATGTGCTGGTCAGTCAAAAATTTGTATCCTTCAGGGGCTGATGTATGGATTTTTTTCGGCAGTGATACCACCCCGGTGGGGTATCTTGCTGCCCGCCTCAGCCCTCTCTCACCGGCAGGGAGATGACGAATACGGCCCCATGCCCCTCTTTGCTGGACACATCCAGCCACCCCCCGTGTTCGGCAATGATGTTGTAGGCAATGCTCAGCCCCAGGCCGGTGCCGTGATCCTTGGTGGTGAAAAACGGGTTGAATATTTCGGATTGAATCTCTTTGGGGATGCCGGGGCCGTCATCCATGATCCGGATGATGGCCACTTTTTCCAAAGGAGGGATGAAACGTTCCTCCTCACTGACGATGATCTGTCCGTCCTGTCTGATGGCTTCGCACGCGTTGATGATGATGTTGACAATCACCTCTTTGAGCTGTTCAGGATCGATGAGAGTGTTGGCAAGCCGGTGCTTCCGTACCAGTTTGACAGCTACCCGGTAGGATTTGAGGCGCTGTTCCAGCAGGTTCAAGGCACTGTCCACAATGAGGGACGGGCTCATGTTTCTGGTTTTCAGCCGCGGAGGTCTGGAAAACTCCAGAAAATTGTCCACGATTTTGTTTATCTGCTGGATTTCACTTGAAATGACGTTGAAGTCCTCCTGCTGGCCATCGGTGAATTTGCAGGACCGGTTCAGGGAAAAAAGCCGCATCTTGACCGAGGTCAACGGATTACGGATACTGTGGGCCGTGCCGGCTGCAAGTTTTCCCAGCAGGGCCATTTTTTCTGACTGCAACAGCGTTTCCTGGCTTTTTTTCAAATCCTGGTGCACCTGTTCCGTGTTTTTGAGCAGTCCGTGAACGCTCAGTTCCAGGGCCGCAACCTCGTTGGCGGGTTGCGGAGAATCCCCCTGGAGATATGCTTCTTCCGCAATTTTACGGATGGGCCCCAAAATATGCCGGGCAAAGATGTAATTGATCAGAAGCGAGAGAATGATCACAATGATGATGGCCAGGAGCGCCATATACCGCAGCCGGTTGGATTCTTCCCGGCTGGTTTCGATGGCCTCGGAGATTTTGGTTTTGTGAAAGGTCTTGAACTGTTCGCACAGGGCCAGGATCCGGGCAAAGTGTTCCCGGGTCGTTTCATGAATGGCATACCCTTTTTCAAACTCTCCGGACAGGTACAGGTCAATGACCATATCTTTGGTGGTGATGTAGTCGGCATATTGGGATTCAATCTGGGCCATGGCATCTATTTCCCAGTCATCTTCCACCAGGGATTTGACTCTGGCCATATATTCAGTAAACGCCTCCCGGGCCTGGTGCAGCCGGTCGATCCAGGCCGGGTTCCTGTCCAGCAGATAATAGGAGACAAATCCCTTGTGTTTGACAAGGGCGGTGGCCAGGCTCTCGGCAGACTGGTACACAATGATGTTCTTGTCGATAATATTCTTGAATATTTTTTCGGTTTTGTAGGTGTACCAGATCATCAAAAGCCCGCCGACTACCGTGATACTTACCAGAATGGCGTTGACGACGTAAATTCTGTTTTTGAGACTCAACTGAAGCATGGAATTCCTTTCAACCCATCCCTGTAGAATAATTCCGGTGCGGTTTCAGCAAAAAATACTGCCGTATAAAAAGCGACCGTAATTTTTGTTGATCATATTACCACTGCGGGATTTATGCAATATTCAGGTCATCATTTTCAATGATCAGCTCATATTCACCGCCGCCGGGCACCCGCTTGATGACAAAACCCAGTTTTCTGCCCAGTTTGAGCATCTGGGTGTTTTCAGCCAGCACACAGCCAATTATACGTCGGATGCCCATCTGCCGGGCTGCTTTCAGGCACTGGGTCAACAGGGAAGATCCGATACCTTTGCCCTGCCAGTCATCACTGATGGCCAGGGCAAATTCCGCCTGGGTTTTGTCGGGAAACACAATGACCCGGCATACGCCAGCCATTTTCTGGTTCTGTTCCTTTCCCATCAGGGCCACCAGGGCGATCTCCCGGTCATAGTCGATCTGGGTCAGCTTGATGAGCATATCCCGGGACAACTGTTTCAAAGGAGAGAAAAACCGCATGTAGACGCTGCGAGACGACAGGGAATGAAAATGATCTATCAAAAGATCTGCATCGCTGGGCCGGATAGGCCGAATAAAAAA